>JALOSH010000227.1 GCA_025458545.1 Hydrogenophaga sp. | reverse complement strand
CCAGCGTTCGAACCCAGCGAGTCCGACCGAGAGTTCACACTGTTCGTGTCCGACTATTCGATGGAGGTGCTGATCCCGGGCATGCTGGCGCTGGCCTGCCAGCGGGGCAGCAGGGTTCGCTTCAACCTCAAGCCACAAGTGGGCCAACCCCACCGCAGCCTGGAACGCGGCGAGGCCGACCTGCTGATCATTCCGCAGGACTTCTGCTCGCCAGACCATCCGCTGGACCTGCTGTTTGGCGACCGCTTCGTGGCGGTGGTCTGGCGCGACAGCGCGATCGCGCAGGGCGAGCTGACACGAGAGCGTTACCTTCAGGCCCGCCACGTGGCCATGCGCCCGCCCGACGTCAGTCTGCCGGTGTTCGACAACTGGCTGGCCAGCCAGCACGGCGTGCAGCGCGACATCGGACTCACCACCTACAGCTTCAGCGTCATGCCGTCCATGGTGGTGGGCACGGAACTGATCGCCACCGTGCATTCACGGCTCGCCTGCCGCTTGCAAGGGGTGCTGCCGATTGAAACCCGCGCGGTCCCCCTGGTCATGAACGACTTTCACCAGACCATGCAGTGGCACAAGTACCGCTCGCGCGACCCGGGCCTGATCTGGCTGCGTGACCTGTTGCGCGAAGCCGCCGCAGGCATGGGTGCGGTGCCATCTGTCGATTGATGGGGAGCCTGCGGGTCTTTCAAGCGCGAACAGCTGTGTAGAGCACAGTGCATGGGCCCCTGAATGCTGCGCCAACCAGCTCGGGTCTGCAGCCGCCGAACACGCCGATGCGGTGGACTTTTCTGGTCAGCTGCGCGCCAACTCGTCGATCAGGCGCGGGCGCACCGCCGCCATGCCGCGGTAGGCGACCACCGCATCGCTCATGGAGGCCAGCGCCTCGGCCAGCTGCGCAGCACGGGCAGGATCCGCTTGCAACACGGCCGCCAGCGGACACACCATCACCCGAATGAAGAACACGCCACGCCGCAAGGCGGGCAGCGGCATCGTGGTCTGGCGCTCGACGCGAAAGAACACCTGATCGATCAGCCGCTGCCCGGCGGCCTCGGCCTGCGCCACCGCGTCTTCCCAGCGCGTGCGGCGGGTCTCGGGGTGCTGGGGCAGGTCGCCGTTGGGCGTGAGCAGCCACACATGGCGCAACATGGGCGCCTGGCGAAACGCCATGTCGACGATGCCTTTTCCGCCCGCCTGCAGCAGCAAGTTGTCGGCCACCGGCGCATGGATCGCGCTGAAATCCAGACCCAGTTTTTCAGCCGGATTCCAGTTCGACGGGAAGCACACCGACAGGAACCGCGCACGCATCGCATCGGGTTCGTCGTGCAGGATCACGAAGTCTTCTTGCAGGCCCAGCGCCAGGGCCTCGGCTTCGGGTGCGAGGACGGTGCCGGTTTGTACCGCGTAGGCCTCAGAGATGGCGTGCAACACGGAGGGGTCGGCCGAGCCGATCAGGCCGCGATCGCGGTGTTGCTGCAACACCGTGCGTTTGTGGGCCGCATACACATCGGCCCGGGCGTCCCGCAGGAACAGCGCAGGCGTTTCGGCGTTCGCCGCTTCATGTGCAGACAGGCGAGACAGCCCAGGCCGCATGCGAAACGGGCTGAGCACAGGCCAGGGCATCTCAGAAGCAGGCGTCAGGTGCAACATGCCGCCATTGTGCAAGCGAGGCGAAGAATCCACCCGGAGCGAAGTCCCCGAACCAAGAACGCGGTGGAACCGGCTCCGCCGGGCCACTCGCGTTGCCCCTTGAGGGGCTGAGCTGGCTACACGAAGTGAGCCAGCGATGGGGGTGGTCCTACAACAACCGCTGCACCAGCGGGTGCTGCACCTTGCGCGCGGTGCCGATGGCAAAAAAGTGTTCCTGCACGCCTTCACAAGGTGCAAACCACTGCAGCCCGTAGCCGCTCTCCAGCCGCTCGCGCATGCGCTCGGGCGCCGGAAAGACCCCCATGCCCGACGACCCGAAGGTGGCCAGCAGGGCGCTGTCTTCAAACTCACCCACGATGCGCGGCGCCACGCCGTGCTGCTCGAACCACTGGTCCAGCCGCAGCCGCACCGAAGCATGCGCAGTGGGCAGCAGCACCGGCACCTGCGACAGGCTGTGCGGGAAGTTGTCGCTCGCTGCCGCGTGCCACGAGGGCGGTGCATACCAGCCCAAGGGCGAATGCCCCAGCGCATGGCTGTACAGCCGCAGGTTCGGGTTGGCGGGAGCGGGCCGGTCCGACAGCACCACGTCCAGTCGGTGCAGGGCCAGGTCGGCCAGCAAGTCGTCGAAATCGTCTTCGTGGCACATCAGGCGCAGGTTGGGCTCGTCCATCACGGGGCCCAGCAGGTCGCGCACCGCCAGCTTGGGCAAACCGTCGGAAATGCCGACCACCAGGCGCACGCTCGTCTGGGTGGCGGTGTCCCGGACCGCTCCGGGCAGTTGCTCGCCCAGCAGGAAGATCTGCTCGGCCAGTTGCAACGCGGTGTGCCCGGCGTCGGTGAGCGCCAGGCCGCGACCGGCCGGCTTGAACAGCGAATAGCCGAGCGACTGCTCCAGCAGCCGCACCTGGGCGCTGACCGTCTGCACCGCCATGCCCAGCCGCGCGGCAGCGTGCGACATGCCACCCTCTTTGGCCGCGACCCAGAAGTAATAGAGGTGCTTGTAATTCAGTTCCGCGTGCATGCTCTTTCTTTCCAGAAGAATGAATTCGTCATTGTCTGCTTTATTGGAAGAGTTTGCACGACTATCTTCCAACCTTCCCTGTTCACCTCGAAAGGAGAACCCACATGGAAAACTTCAACCGCGCACCCACACTCTCGGGCCAAGCCTCGCTGGCAACCGACCGGCCCGAGGTCGCACGTGTGCTGCGCAACACCTACGCCCTGCTCTCGCTCACGATCCTGTTCGCCGCCGGGGTGGCCGCCATGGCCGTGGCCGGCAACTGGCCCGCGCCCGGTCTGGTGATCACCTTGGTGGGCTTTTTCGGCCTGCTGTACGCGGTGCACAAATTGCAAAACAGCGGCTGGGCGCTGCCCGCGGTGTTTGCGCTGACCGGCTTCATGGGCTACACCCTGGGCCCGCTGCTCTCGCGCACGCTGGAACTGCCCGGCGGCGCTGGCACCATCGTGGCCGCGCTGGCAGCCACTGGCGCGACCTTCGTGGCGCTGTCGGCCTATGTGCTGACCACCCGCAGGGACTTCAGCTTCATGGGCGGCTTCCTGTTCGCTGGCCTGGTGATCGCCATCGTGCTGGGCATCACCGCTTACGCGTTCTCCATGCCCGCGCTGGCGCTGGCCGTGTCGGGCATGGTGGCCCTGCTGTCGGTCGGCCTGATCCTGTTCGAGACCAGCCGCATCGTCAACGGCGGCGAGACCAACTACGTGCTGGCCACCGTGGGCCTGTTCGTCTCGGCCTTCAACCTGTTCACCAGTTTGCTGACGCTGTTCGGCATCGGCAACAGCGACTGATCGACGTCCCTTCCACACCTTCAGGAGATGCTCATGAAAAGCTACGCAGTCAACAGCCCCGAAGCCGCCGCGCGCGTGTTGGCCATGGCCATGCTGGCCGACGGCCAGTACTCCATGACCGAGATCCGCGCCCTGGACCGCCAGCAGGTGCCGACGCGCCTGGGACTCAGCCCTGAGGCCTTCAAAACCGTGGTGGACACTTTTTGCGAGGACCTCCTGGTCGCCCACGGCGGACAGTGGACCGGCGAGGTCGATCCGGCCACGCGCCAGCACCTCATGGACGAGATCACCGACCGTTCGCTGCAGGACCTGATCCTGCAGCAGTGCGAGGTGCTGATGCTGGCCGACGGCCACCTGGCCGATGGTGAGGTCGAACTGCTGGATGCGCTCGGCGCCTCGTGGCGTCGGCCGGTGATGTTGTGAGAACCTTATGAAAGCACTGATCTGGGGGCTCACCGCCCTGCTCGCCTTGGTCTGGACCGGTCTGGTCTGGGTCACCCACCAGCTCACCGGCTGGCTGCTCGGCGCGGTGGACGCAGGCACCCTGAAGAACGCCGGTGGCACCGTGGCCGGCCTGCCCTTGCCACCGCTGCCCGAATGGTTGAACCTGTGGATCGACACCGCCTGGCTGGGCGAGCTGCAAGCCGCGAGCGCCGGTCTTCTGGGCTGGCTGGCCGCAATCCTGCCATCGGGTGACGCGCTGATGGCCTGGGTCGGACCGCTGCTGTGGATCGGCTGGGGCCTGGGGATGCTGACGCTGCTGGCGCTGGCCGGCGTGCTGCACATGCTGGTGGCACGTGCACCGTCCATCCGCCGGGCGGTGCAGACGATCAAGGCCTGAGCGCGCGCTCAGGTCCGAGCGAAGAACACGGCGCTCATCACCAGCCCGATGACGATCACGCCGCGGCGCACCCACGTCACCGGCAATTGCTTGGACCAGCGCGCGCCAAAGTAGCCGCCCATTGTGGCGGCCACCACGAGAGCACCAGCGAATTGAGGTTCTTCAGCGCGTTGACGGTGTTGAGCCGGGTTTCGCCCGCGGCGGTGTACAGCGCCATGAGCAGGATGCCCAGGCCGCCGTTGAAGTAGCCGCCGTAGATCGCCACGGCCAGCAGGGCGGGCTCGCGCCACTGCGCAGCGCCCTGACCGTCTGCGCTGGCGGCCTGCGCGCGACGCGCCATGGCAGGCCCGACCGCAAACAGCACGGTGGCGAACAGCAGCAGCCAGGGCACGATGCCCGAGAACAGTCGGCCCGGCGTGACCAGCAGCAGCAACGCGCCCGCCACGCCGCCGGTGGCGCTGATCAGCATCTCGCGCTTCAGGCGCCGGGCCGACAAATCGCGCAGTTCGGCCCGGAAGCCCAGCGTGCTGCCCAGGTAGCCCGGGCTGACGGCCAGTGCGCTGGTGGCGTTGGCCACGATGGGCGGCACACCGGCA
>JALOSH010000226.1 GCA_025458545.1 Hydrogenophaga sp. | reverse complement strand
GCGTACTGCCCAACGGCCAACTCCGCCCACCCCGCAGCGAGGCGCCGGAGCTGTATCAGGAAATGGCGATGGGGTGGATTCCGAAGGAGTGGCGCTCTCCACGACATGGCGCCATGCTCGACGAGTCTGGCGGCTATGTGCAAAGTGGGCCGTTTGGGAGTCAGTGGCAGGCCAGCGAACAGAGCGAAGAAGGCGTGCCTGTGGTGATGCCGCAAGACATCAATGACGGACTCATTGATGAAGTGGCGATGGCGCGCATACCCGCCGCGCCCGAACCCGCCGAGGCCGCCGCGTGATCAGCGACCACCAAGGCGGCCTGCTCGCCGCCGATGTAGACGCGCTGGTCAACGCGGTGAACACCGTGGGCGCGATGGACAAGGGCATTGTGCTGGGCAGTTCTCCATCGCATGCGCGATTACAAGCACCGCCGTGAACGATGACGGGCCCCGGCGGTTGGCAAATCCACCCATTCAGCGCCATAATCAGAGCCAATTAAGGAGCCAACCATGGAAGCCATTTACGCCGATGTGATGATCAGCATGTCCGAGTTCAAGAAGAACCCGGCGGCCGTGTTGCGCGAAGCCAAGCGCCGCCCGGTGGCCGTGCTGAACCACAACAAGGCTGCGTTCTACATGATCGAACCCGCTTTGTTTGAGGCCATGCTGGAAGAGCTGTCTGACCAGGAGCTGGGCCGCACGGTGCTGGCACGCATGGGCGAGCGGGCACAGGCCATTGAGGTGGACATTGACGCCATCTGAGCCACCCCAGCCCGCGCGCAAACACAAGTACCGCTTGCAGTTTGTGCCCAGCGCCTGGGCCGAGTGGCAAAAGCTGGACGGTTCGGTGAAAGAGCCGTTGCGCAAGTTGCTGAAAAAACGGCTGGACAACCCCCATGTACCGGGTGCAGCCCTTCACGGCGCTCTGACAGGGCATTACAAGATCAAACTCAACAAACAAGGCTACCGGCTGGTGTACGGCGTGCAGGACGATGTGTTGATCGTCATGGTGATGGCGGTGGACAAACGCGAAGACAGTGTGGTGTACCAGTCGGCCATGGCGAGAGTGAACGAAAAGATGGCCACCCTGGCGAAGGCCGTGCTTCAACGCTCCAAACCATGACGGTGCGCAACCCATCGCCTTCTGGCCATCCGCTCTTGCTCAACGTGCGCGGGCGACCCGAAGGAGCTGTTGTCAACGACAGCCATGACCAGCCGCTCCAGGGAGAAAGAGCAGCCGTGCTCGCTGAAACGGTAACATTCATCAAGCGCAACCATTTGACGGTCACCTGCACCAGCGCGACCACACGGACGCGTTCTGGAACGAGGTGGACAAGGTGTTGCCGGACCACCGGGAGCGCAAGGAATGGCTGCGAGTGCGGGGTGCGATGCTGGACATCTGAGCCCAACCCATGCCCCTGAACTACCTGATCTTCGACGCCAGCGACGACGGAGAAGGCACCGGCACCTGGGACGCCATGGCCAGCGTCCGAGCGGCGGATGTGCCTGCAGTGATGGCCGAGGTGAAGGACGTGCTGACCTGGGCCGAACTACACAGCCCCGGACCGCGTGGCCCGCTGGACGAGGGCGGCAACTGGGATGCCGACCAGCAGCTGCAAACCGACGGCGAATGGACCACGGTGACGTTGACGATCACCGGGCCCTGGGCATGGGGCGAGGCGCTGGTGGCCCGGTTTTCGTCCGGGCATTGACGGCGCTCAGCGCCCTTTGAACACCACCGCCCGCTTTTCGCGGAACGAGGCCACGCCCTCCTGGGCGTCCTCGCTGTTCGCCAGTCGCTGCTGCACCGCATCGAACTCGGCCATGGCCACCAGCGGCCCCTGCTCCACCGCCTTCAGCGCGTTGAGCCGCGTGGCCACCACGGCCAGCGGGGCTTGCTGCGCGATCTGGCTGGCGATGCGCAGCGCTTCGTCCAGCTCGGTGCCGGCCGGCACCACGCGCTGCACGAAGTTCAGGCGCAGGGCCTCGGCGCTGTCGAACACATCGCCGGTCAGCAGGTGCAGCAGGGCGTTGCCCAGGCCGGCGCGTTCGGCCATGCGCAGGGTGGCGCCACCGGTGGCCATGATGCCGCGCGCCACTTCGAGCTGCGAAAAGCGGCCGTTGTCCGCCGCGACCACGATGTCGGCCGCGAGCATGAGTTCGATGCCGAGCGTGTAGGTGATGCCCTGCACCGCCACCACCATCGGTTTGGTGCGGCGGCGCCAGCCGGCGTCGCCGAGGTTGAGCGGGTCCACCAGGCCATGGGGCACGGCGTACTCGCCGCGCTGCATCAGCGGCGCGAAGCTGGGCAGGTCGAGTCCGGCGGTGAAGTGTTCGCCGTGGGCGTGCAGCACGCCCACGCGCAGCGCGGGGTCGTCGTCGAGCCGGGTGTAGGCCTCGGCCAGCGCGCGCAGCATGGCGGGGGTGAAGCCGTTGCGTTTGGCGGGGCGGTCGATGCCGATGAGCAGCAGCGGGCCGCGGACTTCGGTGCCGATGCGACCCTCGGCGGGCGTGGGGCTGGAGGTGGTCATGCGCGAGATGGTAGGCAGGCCCGGCAGCGGGCGGGTCGCGCACGCGTCAGGCGTGGGCCTGCGCTCACAGCGCGCGCTGCACGTCCAGGGCCGACACCGCGCCCGCGCGGTTGCCCCAGCTCTGGCGCAGGTAGCTGGCCACGGCGGCGATCTCGACCGGCGTGAGCAGGGTGCGGAACGGCGGCATGCCGTAGGGCTGCGGGTGCCCCGGCGTGGCGGGCGAGAAGCCGCCGCTGACGATGGCCTGCACCACGTTGGTGGCCGAGTCCATGAGCACCGCGCGGTTGCCGGCCAGCGGCGGGTAGGCGCCCGGCGCGCCCTGGCCTTGCGCGCCGTGGCAGTCGGCGCAATGCTGTTTGTACACGCGCTGCCCAAGGTCGATCTGGGCGGGCTCGGCGGCCTCGAAAGCAGCGGCAGGTTCGGCTTGTACAGGCAGGTCTTTCAGATACACCGCCATCGCGCGCAGGTCGGCGGCGCTCAGGTGCTGAGTGCTGTGAAACACCACCTGGGCCATCGGACCCATCACCGTGGCGTGGCCTGGTGCGTCCGCCACGGTGCCGTCGCGCAGCAGGGCCACGGTGCGCTCCAGCGGCCAGCCTTGCACACCGCCTTGCGCCGGGTCGCGCAGCGAGGGCGCGAACCAGCGGCCGTCGGGCATGTCGCTGGCGCCCAGGGCTTCGCGCAAGCCACCCATGGCGTCGCGGCGGCCGTGGCAGGCGGCGCAATGCGCCACACCGTTCACCAGGTAGGCGCCCCGATTCCACTCGGCCGACCGGGTGGCGTCGGGCTGAAAGCGTTGCGGCTGGAACTGCAAGACTTGCCAAAGCGCCAGTGCGACCTGGGTGTTGTACGGGAAGCGCAGCTCGTGCGGCGGCTGGGCTTGCGGCACCGCGGGCAGGCGGCGCAGGTGGGCGTAAAGCGCGTCCACGTCGGCGTCGCTCAGCAGCGTGGTGTGGGTGTAAGGGAAAGCGGGCACCAGCAGGCGGCCGTCGCGCGAGCGGCCTTCGTGCAGCGCGCGCCTGAAGGCCTCGGGCGACCACAGGCCCAGGCCGGTCTGCGCATCGGGCGTGAGGTTGCCGGCCACCACGCGGCCAAAGGGCGTGTCGATGAAACGCCCACCCGCGTAGGGCTGGCCGCCTGGCCCGGTGTGGCAGGCCATGCAGTTGCCCGCGCGGGCGAGGTAGGCGCCGCGTTCGATCTGTTCGGTCGTCGCCTCAGGCGGCATGGGCATGGGCGGCAGTGCATCCGCTCGCAACTGCCAGATCGCCACAGCGCCCAGCAACACGCAGCCGAACACCCACACAGCCAGCGCGGCACGCAGCGGTGTGAGCCTCATGGCGTGATGGCCGCGGTGGGGGCGCTGCCGCAGCGCAAGGGCATGGGCTGCGCGGTGGCGGCGGGCGCGGGCCGGGTGTTGGCGGGCAAGGGCTGCGCGGCCAGCCAGCTGGCCACCGCCGCCACGTCGGTGGCGGCCATGCGCTGCGCGATCTGCGCCATGCAATCGGGCGCGTGGGCCTGGCGCAGTCCGTTCTGCCAGGCGCCGAGCTGGCCAATGAGGTAGTCGCGCGGCAAGCCCAATAGGCCGGGCACGGCGGGGAGCACGCCGGTCATGGCGGTGCCATGGCAGCTGGCGCAGGCGGGCAGGTTGCGCGCCGGGTCGCCCTGGCGCACCAGCGCTTCGCCCCGCGCCAGTTGCTCGCGCGGGGCGGTGCTGCGCGGCGGTGGCGGGTAGGGCAGGTCCAGGCTGGCAAAGTGGCGCGCGATGTCGCGCAGGTAAGCGTCGCTCAGCGGATCGAGCAGGAAGCGCATGCCGGCGGCCTGGCGGCGGCCTTCGCGAAAGTGCAGCAGCTGGTGGTAGATGTAGCCCTCGGGCTTGCCGGCGATGCGCGGGTAGAAGCCGTCGTTGGTGGCGCGGCCTTCCGAACCATGGCACCCGGTGCAGGCCATCATGCGCTGCGCCAGGGTGTCGGGCACGGGGTGCGGGGGGGTGGCGGGGTCTGCGGCCCAGACGGGCAGCGCGCACGCGAACAACAGGCTGAGCAGGAAGCGGGTCATGAACAACAGGGACGGATAGGC
>JALOSH010000225.1 GCA_025458545.1 Hydrogenophaga sp. | reverse complement strand
GCTGGCCGTGGTGATCGGCCGCAAGACCCGAGCCGTGTCGGTCGATGACGCGCCAATGCATATCTTTGGCTATTGCTGCGCCGACGATGTCACGGCGGTCGAGTTGCTGCAGCGCGATCCCAGCTTTCCCCAGTGGACACGAGCCAAAAGCTTCGACGGTTTCGGCGCGATCGGCCCCTTCATCGACACGGAATTCGACCCATCTGGCGCCCACCTGCGCACACTGGTCGGGGGGCGCGAACGCCAGAACTACCCGCTGTCAGACATGTTTTTCAGCCCGGCCGAGTTGGTCTCGCGCATTTCGCACGACATGACACTGGAGCCCGGCGATGTGATCCTGTGCGGCACGTCGCTCGGTGTGCTGCCCATGAAGCCAGGCAGCACGGTTGAGGTGGTCATCGAGGGTCTTGGCACGCTCTCCAACACCTACGGTTGACCCTTGGACCCCTCACCGCACGGCGCAGCTGACATGCCCCCTGTAGACGCACCAAACAAAAGTGGAAGTCCGGGTTCAAGGGTACCCGCGCTCTCGTAACGGAGCCCATCGATCACCGCAAGGGCGGTCGATCCAGCCGATACGTGGCGAGCCTCTCAGTCGAGTTGCCAGCCTTCCCCGACCTTGGCAGTGATCGGGCGGACAGCCGCTCTGGCCGACACCAGCCCCGACCCGCGATCCTCACCATGCTGCCTCAATAGTGCGGCGGCAGTTCATCCCGCAGGCTGCGCACCCTGGGTTGGCCGTCGTCGGTGCCTTGTTGGCGCAGCTGGCTCACTTCGCGCAGCAGCACATCGATCTGGTTTTGCTGCCGGGTCACCAGGTCGTTGAGGGTGTCCACCAGGTCTTCGGTGTAACTGAGTTGGATCTCCAGCTGGGTGAGGCGTTCGTCAATGCGGTCGTGGGGGCTCATGCTGGTGTGCCGGGTAGGAGGGTGGCGGGGACTTGCGCCGGGGCCAGGCGCAGCAGGCTGCCATATTTGTCGGCCAGGTGGCTTTCGGCGCGTTCGAGCATGAAGTAGCGGAAGGCTTCGGCCGCGGGCGAGAGCAGTTTGGACAAAGTGTGCACCACGTTCCAGGCGCGCACGACCGGGGTGCCTTCCACGTCCAGCGTGGCTATGAGCCGGTGTTCCAGCTCCAGGCCGATGGTGTGCAGCGACAGGAAGCTGATGCCCATGCCGGCCATGACGGCCTGTTTGATGGTCTCGTTGCTGCTCAACTCCATCACCACGCGCGGCTCCATGCGCGACTTCTCCAGAAACTTCTCCATCGCCGCCCGCGTGCCCGAGCCGCGCTCGCGCAGGATGAAGCCGTAGGGCTTGAGCGATTCCGCTGTGGGGTGGCCCACCTTGAGCAGAGGGTGGTCGGTCGGGGCCACGAACACGTGGGGGTGGGCGGCAAAGGGTTCGGCGCGGGTGGCCAGCTCTTTGGGTGGGCGGCCCATGATGGCGATGTCCACCTCGTTGCCGTGCAGCATCTTCACCAGCTGTTCGCGGTTGCCCGCGGCGAGCTTGATTTCAACGCCCTCGTGTTCGCGCTGGAATTCCGCCAGCAGGCGCGGCAAAAAGTACTTGGCGGTGCTGACCATGCCGATGGTGAGGGTGCCGACCTCCAGCCGCTGCAGGCGGGCGGCGGCGTCTTCGGCGTCTTTCAGGGTGGCGAGCATCTTGCGGGCGTAGATGATCATGTATTCGCCGGCGGTGGTCAGTGCCACCTGGCGCCCGGTGCGCTCGAACAGCGGCAGGCCCACATGGGCTTCCAGCTCTTTGACCTGCATGGTCACGGCGGGCGGCGTGAGGTGCAGCGCCTCGGCCGCGCGGGCAAAACTCAGGTGCCGGGCGACTTCGTTGAACACGCGCAGTTGTCGAAAGGTGGCGTTTTTCATTCAGGCGCTAGGTCACTGACAATCAATCTGTTGTGAATTTACCTTATCTAAGTCTTTGCTTACAGTTCGCCATCTGCCCGGGTTCCCGGTCTTGATCCAAAAGGTAAATGCACATGCTGAGCGCACTGATTTTTGATGTGGATGGCACCCTGGCCGATACGGAAAGCGTGCACCTGGAGGCCTTCAACCACGCCTTCAAGACCGAGGGGCTGGACTGGCACTGGGACGTGCCGCTCTACACGCGCTTGCTGGAGGTGTCGGGTGGCAAGGAGCGCATGCTGCGCTACTGGCGCACGGTGGACCCGGACCTGAAGGAGCTGCAAGCGGGTGCGGTGAGCGACACCATCAACCGCTTACACGAGGTGAAGACTGCGTACTACGAAAACGCCGTCAACAGCGGTGCGGTGGCGCTGCGCCCGGGTGTGCTGGCGCTGATGAACGAAGCCCGGCGCGCGGGCCTGCAGTTGGCCATTGCCACCACCACGTCGCCGGTCAACATCGCGGCGCTGATGCGTTCGGCCATCGGTGCAGACTGGCGGGCGCACTTTTTGGCGGTGGGCGACGCCAGCAATGCGCCCATGAAGAAACCGAACCCGCAGGTGTACCTGAAGGTACTGGCCGACATGGGCCAGCGCGCGGCGGACTGCGTGGTGTTTGAAGATTCGGCCAACGGCCTGCGCGCGGCCCTGGCCGCGGGACTGGACACGGTGATCACGCCCAACGGCTTCACCGCGCACCACGACTTTAAGGGTGCGTTGCGCGTCGTGCCCGACCTGAGCGGCGTCAACGTGGCGCGGCTGAAGGAATGGCACAGCCGCTGAGCGCCTTGCTGTCGGTCTTATGCCCTGGCGCACCCATCGGCTACCTCAACACTTCCACCGGCACCCCGCCCTGATGCGAAAGTTTTTCATGACCACACGCCGCCGCTTCACCCTGACCCAGTACCTGATCGAGCAGCGCCGTCGCTTCCCCACCGCCAGCGGCGACTTCAACGCGCTGGTGCTCGACGTGGCCCTGGCCTGCAAGGCGATCGCCCGCACCGTGGCTTTTGGCGATCTGGGCAGTGTGCTCGGGCGGCCAGCGCCCGACGCCCCGGGCGGCGAGAACGGGCTGGGCGAAGCGCAGAAAAAGGTGGGCGAGATCAGCAACGAGTACTTCACTCAGATGACCGAGTGGGGCGGCCACCTGGCGGGCATGGCGTCGGAAGCGATGGACCACCCTTACCAGATCCCGGCGACTTCGCAGCGGGGCAAATACCTGCTGGTGTTCGATCCGCTGGACGGTGCGGGCAACATCGACGTGAACGTCACCGTCGGTTCGATCTTCTCCATCTTGCGCGCGCCGCCGGACGTGATCGAGAGCGGGCGCGACGTGGTCGAAGCCGACTTTCTGCAACCCGGTGCGCAGCAGCTGGCCGCGGGCTATGCGCTCTACGGGCCCACCACCATGCTGGTGCTCACCGTGGGCAACGGCGTGGCCGGGTTCACGCTGGACCCGAACCTCGGCCAGTTCATGCTCACGCACCCGCAGCTGCAGATTCCCGAAGACACGCAGGAGTTCGCCATCAACGCGTCCAACAGCCGCTTCTGGGAGGCACCGGTCAAGCGCTATGTGGACGAGTGCCTGGCCGGCAAGACCGGCCCGCGCGGGAAGGACTTCAACATGCGCTGGATCGCCAGCATGGTGGCCGAGGCGCACCGCATCCTGATGCGCGGCGGCGTGTTCCTGTACCCGCGCGACACCAAGGACGCCACCCGGCATGGCCGTGTGCGCCTGCTGTACGAGGCCAACCCGGTGAGCATGCTGATCGAGCAGGCGGGTGGCCGCGCCAGCACCGGCCGCGAGCCGATGCTGACGGTCAAGCCCACCGAGTTGCTCCAGCCGATTGCCCTGGTGTTCGGCAGCAAGAACGAGGTCGAACGCATCGAGCGTTACCACCGCGAACCGGTCGCCTTCAAAGACGACAACCCCCTGTTCGCTGAGCGATCCTTGTTCAGAGACTGACCACGCCCATATCCGCTATAACCATCCTTCACATCACCATCAACCCACCATCGGTCCCTGCAGTGCCTTCGTCGAGAACACCGTCGTGCCGGCTTTGCCAGGCGGCAGGTGTTGCCCCCTGGGGGGTGACGCCGAAGGCGGTGCGGGGCGTAAGGAACCCAAATGTCTGAACGCCATCCCATCATCGCCATCACTGGTTCCAGCGGCGCCGGCACCTCGACGGTGACCCGCACCTTCCAGAACATTTTTCGCCGCGAAGGGCTCAAGGCCGCCGTCATCGAAGGCGACAGCTTTCACCGCTACGACCGCAAAGCCATGAAACAGCGCATGGCAGAAGAGGAAGCCAAGGGCAACCTGCATTTCAGCCACTTTGGCGAAGACGGCAATCTGTTCCTTGAGATCGAGGCGCTGTTCCGCCAGTACGCCAGCCACGGCATCGGCAAATGCCGCAGGTACCTGCACAACGCCGACGAGGCCGCACCGTACCAGCAAGAACCCGGCACCTTCACGCCCTGGGAAGACACGGCGGCGGACACCGATCTGCTGTTCTACGAAGGACTGCACGGCGCAGTGAAGACCGACACCGTGGACATCGCGCGCTACCCGGACCTGCTGATCGGCGTGGTGCCTTCGATCAACCTGGAGTGGATCCAGAAGCTGATCCGCGACAAGACCCAGCGCGGCTACAGCCAGGAGGCGGTGGTCGACACCATCCTGCGCCGCATGCCC
>JALOSH010000016.1 GCA_025458545.1 Hydrogenophaga sp. | reverse complement strand
GCGTTGGCCATGTAGACCACGGCGCGACCAATTTCGATGTCGCTGTAAGCGCCACCGCCCTGCGCACCCATGGCGCCCTTGCCCTTGAGGGCCGAGGTCAGCAGGGTTTCGTAGCCCAAGGCGATGCGAGGCGCCCAGGCCGCCGCGTCCCCCGACTTGGGCGCGCCCACCAGCCCGGCCGCATGGCAGGCCGTGCACTGTGCGGCGTACACCTCTTGCCCCGAGGCCAGCGGACGGTTGGCGTCGCGCAGGTCCACCGTGCCCACGCGCTGGATGCGCATGGCCGTGGCGAGTTCGGTATCCACCGCGCCGGCGGCGGGTTTGTTGCCGGACGTGACGAAGTACACCAGGCCGATGATGATGAAAACGGGACCCACAAAAAAGAAGAAAGACGTCCAGAGCAGTTGGGCGGGCGTCTTGATCGGGCCGGTGTGGGAGTCGTGCGCTTGGTCGCTCATGGGGTCCTCTTGGGTGGCGAGTCTGGCCAGTCGGGTGTGGGAAAGCGCCTGGCCGATGGCCGGGCAACCGTGGATTATAGGCAACGGCCCATTGCACCGACCTTGCAGGGCGACCGCTCAAGTCATCACGGTGGGCGCGTCCATGCCGGTGTGCCGTCGGATGTGTGCCACGGCTTCCGCCAGTGCCACCAGCGGAGCGAGCGCCTGCTGCGCGGGCACGTCGTGTTGGGCCAGGTCGGGCTGGTGGCGCTCCAGGTAGACGCGCAAGGTCGCGCCTTCGGTGCCGGTGCCGGAGAGGCGGAACACCACGCGCGAAGAATCCGCCAGCACCACGCGCACGCCCTGTTTCTGGCTCACCGAGCCGTCCACCGGGTCGGTGTATGAAAAGTCGTCGGCCCATGAAATGGTCACCCCCACGCTCCCCGCTTCGCGAGGTTCGCTGCCCCCCAAGGGGGCGCCGTCTGTCTTGGGGCGGCCCGGCGACAGACGATGCCCATCGAAGGTTTGTCCACCCAACGTGGGCAGCTTGGCACGCAGTTCGCTCATCAGCGCGTTGGCTTTTTCGGTGGCGATGCTGTCGTAGTCGTGGCGCGAATAGACGCAGCGGCCGTGGGCTTTCCAGACGCCGCGCACCAGGTCTTCGACCGACTGGCCGGTCACGGCCACCAGATTCAGCCAGAACAGCACGGCCCACAGGCCGTCTTTCTCTCGCACGTGGTCCGAGCCGGTGCCGTAGCTTTCTTCACCGCAGAGCGTGACCTTGCCCGCATCCAGCAGGTTGCCAAAAAACTTCCAGCCGGTGGGCGTCTCAAAACAACCGATGCCCATGGCTTTCGCCACGCGGTCCACCGCGGTGGACGTGGGCATGGAGCGGGCCACGCCTTTGAGCCCTTGCGCGTAGCCGGGCACTTTCGTCGCGTGCGCGGTGAGCACCGCCAGGCTGTCGGACGGCGAGACCAGGAAGCCACGCCCGAGGATCATGTTGCGGTCGGCGTCGCCGTCAGACGCGGCGCCCATGTCGGGCGCGTCGGCGGCCATGAGGTGGGCCACCAGGTCGTCGGCATAGGCCGGGTTCGGGTCCGGGTGCAGGCCGCCAAAATCTTCCCTGGGTTCGGCGTTCACTACCGTGCCGGCGGGTGCGCCCAGCTCGCCTTCGATGATGGCTTTGGCATACGGCCCGCCCACCGCCCACATGGCGTCGTAGCGCAAACGGAAGCCACGCTGGAAAAGTGCGCGGATGGCGTCAAAGTCGAACAGGCCGCGCAGCACGGCGGCGTGGTCGGCCACCGGGTCGATCACTTCGATGGCCATGCCTTCCATGGTGTGGCTGCCCAGCGCGTCCAGCGGGATGTCGGGCGCGTCGCTGATGGCGTAGGCGCTCACCGTTAGCGTGCGCTCGTACATCGCCTGGGTCAGCTTCTCGGGCGCCGGGCCGCCGTTGGTGGCGTTGTACTTGATGCCGAAGTCGCCGTCGGGCCCACCGGGGTTGTGGCTGGCCGAGAGGATGATGCCGCCACTCGCGCCGCGCCGACGGATCATCGCGCTGGTGGCCGGGGTCGACAGGATGCCGCCCTGGCCCACCAGCACTTTGGCGTAGCCGCGCGCCGCTGCCATTTTCAGGATGGTCTGCACCGCCGTGCGGTTGTAGAAGCGGCCATCACCGCCGAGCACCAGCGTCTGGCCGGTGGCGCGGCCGCCTTCGCCGTGCAGCACGTCGAACAGCGACTGCACGAAGTTTTCCAGGTAGTGGGGCTGCTGGAACACCGTGACCTTTTTGCGCAGGCCTGAAGTGCCGGGCAGTTGGCCGGTGAACGGGGTGGTGCGGACGGTCTGGATCGGCATGGCGGCTCCGGGCGGGTGGCTGGATTGGGCTGCGCGATGGCCGCCCGCAACCCACAGTGTCGCCCAAGCCGGTGACGCCGTTGTGTCCGGAGCTTCAGGCCCGATGCAGGAACAGGCCAGCCGGGCTTCGCGGCGGCAGCCTGTGCGACAATGCCGAGCTTCATCAGCCGTGCGGCTATAGAGTATTGGCCTCCGAAGCCAAGGGTCGTGGGTTCGATCCCCGCCAGCCGCACCAAAATCAATGACTTACGTGGGTTTTTCATGGCCCACGGCACCAGAAAGTCATGCCCTCCGGGCTCCATCTCCGTCCTATCCGGGCCAGGTCTGCAAAAAGGCCCAGGGTCATGGTCTTGAAGCCATCGGATCTGTGGCCCATCCATGGCCCACGCGTGGCCCATCGCACTGCCCGGTTTTCACCTCTTTCCCGTTTTTGGACCATCGGCCTCCTGGCCCATGGTCCAAGCCGCTTCCGGCTTCGCTGAGTAGCCTGTCGTCATGAGCCAACTTACATTCGAATTCGAGCCGTCGCCAGAGCGCAAAGCTGCACCCGCCGTCGCAGCACGCGCTCAGCCGCTGACACCCGAAGACATGGCCCAGTTGCTGGCGCAACACCCCGACTACCGCGTCCTGCGCCGCCTGGTCCCGGTGCTGGACCACGGCCCGGCGCCGGTCAGCAGCCCCGCCGGCGTGCAGCGTGTGCTGGTGCTCGACACCGAAACCACCGGCCTGTCCCACGCCAGCGACAGGATCATCGAACTGGCGATGCTGCTGGTGCAGGTCGACGTGGCCACCGGCCAGCCCTTTGGCCCGGTGGAGACCTTCGAGGGCTTTGAAGACCCCGGCATGCCCCTCCCCGAGGTGGCGAAACAGGTCACCGGCATCAGCGACGACATGGTGCGCGGCCACCGGCTGGACGAAGCGAAGGTGCAGGCCCTGATCGACCGTGCCCACCTGGTGGTGGCGCACAACGCCGGCTTCGATCGGCCCTTTGTCGAGACCCGCTTTCCCGGCTTCGCCCACAAGGCCTGGGCCTGCTCGTTCGCCGACATCGACTGGAAGGCCCTGGGCGCCGAGTCGGCCAAGCTCAGTGCGCTGGCGCAGGACCAGGGCTGGTTCTACGACGCGCACCGCGCCCTGGTGGACTGCCAGGCCCTGCTGCAGGTACTGGGCCAGCGGGTGGGTGACGACGGCCTCAATGGCCTCCAGCGCCTGCTCGCCGCCGCTGCGCGGCCGAGCTACAAACTGCGCGCCACCGGCTCGCCGTTCGACAGCAAGGACAAGCTCAAGGCCCGCGGCTACCGCTGGGACGGTGAGGGCAAGGTCTGGTACTGCAACCTGGGCAGCGAAGCGGCGCTGGCCGATGAACTGGCCTGGCTCAGGGCCGAGGTCTACAGCGGCCGGCGTGCCCAGGTCGAGGCGGAGGCGTTGGACGCGCTGACGCGGTACTCGCTGCGTATGGGGCGGATGGAGCGTCGAGAGATCCAGATTTCATAGCTGTCCACATCGCCCCAGCGAACGATGGATGGCCGACAGTGATAACTGAGTCAACTGGCCATGTCGCAAGTGATCTGAATGACTCAAGTGCAGCGGTAGCGGAAGTTGGTCGCAGCGGGTTTTATGCACGGTCTCAGCCACGCAGTAGACATCGGCCCGGAGCTAATCGCACCTGCTCAACGACCGCTCATTGATGTGCAGCCGACGTTGCGAGCGCCGAGGCTCGTTGACATCGCCCGGACGACCGCTGCATCAGTCGGCGAACTGTTACTCCCGACCCAATGCGATCCTCGGAGTTGGGTCTCCCCAAAACGGGGGGCGGTTCTTCACATCATGCGGTTGAACTTTCTAACCGAGATGCCTAATATCTGGGCTGAAGCATGCGCAGATCCCCTGGCTCGCCAATAGACGTCGAGAGCTTTATGGGAGCCTGGTTTGGACACGGCACGAGTTGCCATCCTTCTGCAGCGAGGACCCATGAGCAGTTCGCCCAGCTCGGTTTCTGACCGCATCTCGGTGCCCAAGGGAGGCGGTGCCATCAGCGGGCTGGGGGAGACTTTCAAGCCTGACCTGCATACAGGCACCGGCAACTTCTCGGTGCCCATCACTCTGCCGCCGGGTCGCAACAATCTGACGCCGAAGATTGCGATCGGCTTCAGCACCGGCGCAGGCAATGGTCCTTTCGGGCTCGGTTGGAGCCTGAGCGTACCCGGAGTAGCGCGGCGCACAGAGAAGGGCGTGCCGCGCTACGGAGCCGACGATGTGTTCGTGCTCTCCGGGACCGAGGATCTGGTCGCGCTGTCCCGTGATGCTCAGACAGGGACGACCCGCTACAGTCCACGCACGGAGGGACTCTTCGCGCGCATCACACACCATGCCGGCAATAACGGTAGCCACTGGGTGGTCGAGACCAAGGATGGCCTGACCAGTGTCTACGGCTCCCCCGACCCGTCGCGCACCCCTGACTCGGGCAAGGCCTCTGCCGTAATTTCCCATCCCGACGATCCCTCACGTGTCTTTGCTTGGCATCTCACCGAGACACGCGATCCGCTCGGCAACCGAATCAACTACCACTATCGCCAAGACGGCACACAGCACTACCTGCAACGCATCCAATACGCCGACCTGCCTGAGCGTGGGCAAGACGCCTTCCTGCTCTTAGTCGACTTCTTCTATGACGACGAAGCGCCTCCAATGCAGGTGACTCCGGAAGTGCCCCAGCGCACACGGCCGGACCCGTTCTTCGATTGCCGTGCAGGTTTCGAGATCCGTACGCAACGCCGCTGCAAGTGGATCGTCGTCAACTCTCATGCCGAACTGGGGCGCGTGATTCCGGTCCGGGCCTACGAACTGGTGTACATCGACGAGCAGCACGCGGCGGGGCAGCAGGCGGCTGAACTGCCCGCAAATGCGACATCGCTGCTCGCGCGCATCAACGTGATCGGCTTTGATGATGAGGGCCTTGCGCACCGCGAGACGGCTCCACTGGACTTCGGCTATAGCCGCTTCGACCCCGGATCACGGCGCTTTGCAGCGGTCAGGGGACGAGACCTGCCCCTTTCATCGCTCGCAAATCCTGACATGGAGCTTGTCGACCTGTTCGGCAACGGGCTGCCCGATATCGTCGAGTTGGGTGCAGGCGGCGTGCGCTACTGGCGCAATCTCGGTGACGGCATCTTCGACCTGCCACGGCCTTTCGATGCTGCACCCAGCACCTGGCGCCTGTCCGATGCAGGCGTGCAACTCGTCGATGCCAACGGCGACGGCCGCGCTGACTTGCTGGTCACCACGAGTGACTCGGCTGGCTACTGGCCGCTGGACTTCCGTGGCCGCTTCAGTCCAGGCTCTTTCCGCCGCTACGCGTATGCCCCAAGTTTCAATCTGGAGGACCCGGAAGTTCGGTTGCTGGACCTCACGGGGGACGGGTTAACCGACGGGCTGCGCTCGGGCAGCAGTTTTGAGTGCTACTTCAACGACCCTGTGCAGGGCTTTGCTCCCGAGCGCACCTCCCGCATCCCGCGCGGCAGATCGCAGGACTTTCCCGATGTGAGCTTTGCCGACCCTCGGGTAAAGCTTGCCGACCTCAACGGTGACGGGTTGCAGGACATCGCACTGGTCCACCAGAGTCGGGTGGAGTACTGGCCAAGTCTTGGCTACGGCCGCTTTGGCCGCCGCTGCAGCATGGCGCTGCCGGCAGGCGACGAGGGGCTGCCGTTCCAGTTTGATCCTGCACGCGTGCTGCTGGGTGACGTGGATGGAGACGGACTCGCGGACCTGATCTATGTCAGCGACCGTTCAGTGACCCTCTGGATCAACTCTGCCGGCAATGGATGGAGCAAGCCCCTACGAATCCAGGGCGCGCCAGCAGTCGACAACCTGGTCACGGTTCGCATGGTCGACTTACACGGCACCGGAGTTGCCGGGTTGCTTTGGACCAGGGAAGCCGGCAGCGACGGCGCCTCTCGCCACTACTTTCTCGACTTCACGGGCGGCACCAAGCCCTATCTGCTCAGTCGGATGGACAACCACATGGGTGCGGTCACCGAGGTGAGATACGCCCCTTCGACACGCTTCTACCTTCGCGATGAGCGGCGTCCCGAGACGCGCTGGCGCACCACACTTCCGTTCCCCGTTCAGGTGGTCGAGAGTGTCACGGTGCGCGACGCACTTTCTGGCGGCACGTTCAGCACAGAGTACCGCTATCACCATGGCTACTGGGACGGCGTTGAACGAGAGTTCCGCGGCTTCGGTCTGGTTGAGCACACCGACACCGAAGTGTTCGACGGATACCTGGGCCGCGGCCTCAAAGGTGATGATGCTGTCATGGCCCGTCTGCGCGAACAGCGCAGTTACGCCCCGCCGTTGTTGACGCGAACCTGGTTCCATCAAGGTCCGGTGGACCCACCAGATGACGCTCACTGGAGCGCACCTGATCCGCGTGATGAGTACTGGCCCGGAGATCCTTCCTTGCTCGATGGCCAATGGCGGACGGATGCCGTGCTCGCAGCGCTTGCGCCCGGGTCCCGCCGCGAAGCACTCAGAGTCCTGCGCGGAAGCGTCTTGCGCAGCGAGACCTATGCCCTGGATGGATCGACGCTGGAAGAGCGACCCTACACCGTCACTGAACATGCCTATGGGATCGTCGAGATCGACCCGCGGGCAAATGGCAGCGGCAGGAGGCACATTTTCTTTCCGCATGCGATCGCGCAGCGTACGACACAGTGGGAACGCGGCGATGACCCGGCCACCCGCTTCAGCATCGCAGATGAGTTCGACGACTACGGCCAGCCGCGTCGGCAGCTCGACATCGCGTGCTCTCGCGGCTGGAAAGGCCTGGGCTTTCTGCCGGATCAACCCTACCTAGCCACCCTCTCGATAACGACTTACGCCGACGTACCAACCGCAGGACCGTTTCTCGCTGACCGCGTCGCACGGACGCGGACTTACGAACTCACGCAAACCAATGGTCAGGCAGTGGAGGGGCTGTTCAGCACGACGGAGTCCAGTGGAGCCGCCAAACGCCTGATCGCGGAGACCCTGAACTACTACGACGGTCCCGCCTTCGACGGGCTTCCCTTCGGCTTGTTGGGTGCCTGGGGCGTTGTCATTCGCAGCGAGACCCTGGTATTGACCGAGGACCTGCTGTCGGCTGCTTACAGCAGTGCCCGCCCGCCCTGGCTCGACGTGAACGCACGGTTCGCAGCTGGCGGCGACTATCCCCAGGGCTTCGCGAACTACCTTCCCGCGCATGCCGGATACAGCCACCATCCGAGCGATGCCACATTCGCCGGCGGCTGGTACGTGCAGACCTCCCGCGGCAGCCTCGACCTTCAAGACCCTAGTCTGGCTGTGCCCCCACGTGGCCTGTTGATGGCTCATCGGGATCCGCTGGGCTATGAAACCCGCATCGACTACGACGCGCTGCGGTTGCTGCCAGCGACGGTGACAGGGCCGACGGGTCTCGCTGTCAGGGCGGAGTACAGCCCGCGCGTCTTCCAACCCATCCTCATCACTGACCCGAACGGAAACCGGACGGTCGTGCGCTACTCACCCAATGGGCTCGTCACCGAGACCTTCGTGCGCGGCAAGGCCGGTCTACAGGAAGGAGACTTGAGTCAGCCAAGCACAAGCGTGCGCTACGACCTGCGGGCTTTCTTGGAGCGGGGTCAGCCGGTCCACGCGCGGACCCTTCGGCGCGTGCGCCACGACAGCGACCCCGAGGACACTGGTCAGACCATCGAGACGCGCGAGTACTCAGATGGCTTCGGTCGGCTACTCCAGACGAGAACCCAAAGAGGAACCGTTCGATTTGGTGACCCGCGCTTTGGCAATGGATTGTTGCCCGCCGACCACACCATTGACCCACAGCGCAGCGTGCAGGGGGAATCGAACGATGATCCGGGCGCGCCCAACGTCGTCGTTAGCGGTTGGCAGATCTATGACCGCAAGGGCCGTATCGTCGAGCAGTACGAACCCTTCTTCGACGCCGGCTGGGACTACAAACCTCCGTCCGACGACGCACTCGGCCAAAAGCTGAGTATGTTCCTTGACGCGCAGGGGCGTGTCGTGAGCACCATGCATCCGGACGGCTCTCAGCAACACGTGGTGCACGGCATCCCGCACGATCTCTCCGATCCGCCGCTCTCACCGCTGGACAGCACACGTTTTCGTCCCAGCCCCTGGGAGAGCACCACCTATGACGCCAACGACAACGCGGGCCGCACCCACGCGGGCATCTCGGCGCACAACAGTTACCGCCACCATCACGATACGCCGGCAAGCGTTGAGGTGGACGCCCTTGGCCGCACCATCAAAGCCACGGCCCGCCATCGCAGGCCGCTCGACGGGACCGGCAGCCCTTCGCCGCTGGAATCGATCGTTACCCGCTCGACCTATGACATTCAGGGCAACCTTACTGGCATCCGTGACGCGCTGGGCCGACTGGCGTTCGAGTACTTCTACGACCTTGCCGGTCGACCATTGCACACGCGCAGCATCGATGCCGGCCCCCAATGGACGGCCTGCGATGCCGCAGGCAATGTCATTGAAGCTCTCGACGCTAAGGGCGCGCTGCGGCTTCAAGCCTACGATGCACTCCACCGCCCTACGCGCATCTGGGCACGCGATGCGCACGGGGAAGCATTGACGCTTCGCCAACGCCTGACCTATGGCGACGATCCCGCCTTCTCCGCCACCGCTGCAGCGAGTAACCTACTCGGCCAACTGGTGCGTCACGACGACGAGGCCGGGCGTGTAGAACTTGCGGCCTGCGACTTCAAGGGCAACCCGCTGCAGACCTCACGCCGCGTGGTGACCGACGCGTTTCTGCTCGCCTCCTACCAGGCCGAACTCGCGAAGCCTTCGGCCCTACGGACGTGGGCACTTCCAGCACCACGAATCGACTGGAGCGATGCATCAGCCGACGCAGCGCTGGGGTCTGCCTACGTGACCCGCAGCACCTATGACGCGCTTGACCGCATTGTCTGGTCCGACTATCCCGAAGCCGCCAATGGCGAGCGCTACCGCTTGCGTCCTGCATACAACCGAGCAGGTGCTCTGGAGTCGGTTGCTGTCCAGGGGCCATTAGATGCCAATGACCAAGGCGCCATCCAGACCTTCGTGCAGCGCATTGCCTACGATGCCAAGGGCCAACGCATACTGATTGTCTTCGGCAATGGCATCCTCACCCGACGTGCCTACGACCCGCTGACCTTCCGCCTCTCGCGGATGAGAACCGAGCGATGGGAATCCGACCCTGGTGATTCGCTACGCTACGTACTGAGCGGTGCACCACTGCAAGACATCAGTTACCGGTATGACGTGTCAGGCAATCTGCTGGGCACGTTGGAACTCACACCTGGTTGCGGCGTTGCCAATCATCCCGAAGCGTTGCTGCAGACCGGAGACCTGCGTCGGCTGTTGAGCAGCGGCGACGCGCTGCTGCGTCGATTCGAGTACGACCCGCTTTATCGGCTGACCTCGGCCACTGGCCGGGAGGCTGTCAACACAGGCAGCCCACGGCCATGGTTCGACTTGCCACGCGACGGCTACAACAGTGACAGGCATGGGGCGGCTGACCAGGACAATGCTCCGTACCTTACCGCGCCATATCGGGAAGAGTACGACTACGACGCTGCCGGCAACATGCTGACCATGCGCCACGGCCGCTACGCCACTGGCACTGGTTGGCAGGTCGCTTGGTCACGTCGCTTCGGGATGGATGGCCGAGCACCCGAAGCTTGGCGAAACGAGGCGGCGCAGCATGTCACAGGAGATTGGACCAACCCAGCAAGCAATCGCCTCACCCATGTGGAAGACCGCGCCAGTGGCACACCGGCGGCGCCTGTCGTGGCCCAGAGCCATTGGTACGACGCCAAGGGCAACCAGGCGCGAGAACACGGCGACCGTACCTTCGATTGGGATCACGCGGACCGCATGAAGGCCTTCCGCAACCAGATCGGCAACAACCGACCCACGACTTACGCGCTGTACGTCTACGACGCGACCGGCATGCGAGTCAAAAAACTCGTGGTCACCGGCGGCGACAACTACCACACGACCACCTATGTGGGGTCATCCTTCGAGCACCACACCGAACAAAGAATAGACGGCAGCAGTCGAACTGAGAACTGCTCATTGCACGTGATGGATGGCGTTAGCCGCATTGCCATCCTGCGAGCGGGCCCGGCCTTCCCAGACGATGGGGCTGCGGAGCATGCAGTTCAGTATCACTTCGGCGATCACCTTGGCAACAGCAGTGTGGTGGTGGCCAGCGGTGGCGAGTGGATCAATCGGGAGGAGTGCTTTCCGTACGGGGATACAAGTTTTGGAGGCTTCGCGAGAAAGCGATATCGGCTAACTGGGAAGGAGCGAGACGAGGAAAGTAGTCTCCACTACTTTGGGTCGAGACTTCTTTCGTCCTGGGTCGCGCGATGGATTTCTGCGGACCATACGTCACCCAACTCCGACGGCCTCAACGGCTATTGTTTTTTGGCTGGTCGAGTATTGGTGGCAGTCGATCCAGGCGGGAACTTTGGTTTCTTGGTGATAGTAGGCATTGCCATCCTAGCGGTGCTGGCCAATCCCGGCGTCGCCAACGCACCTGGACCAAAGGACCAGACGATTCCGATGTCCGAAGTACAGGTGTACACGGGTACAGCACTGTCAGTTGCGGCCCCTTTCGTTACTGGCCCGGTCGCTAGTCGAATCGCATCAACTACCGTTGGCAAAGCAATAGGACCGGTGGGATCCAACGTCGCAGCGAATGGAAGTGTCGGTTTTGTGTCTGGAACAACCACGCAGGCGGCCACCGACTTCTCGAACGGCACTCTGAGTTCACCTGATCGGTATCTTGCAAGCGGAGTGTCTAACGCTGCAATAGCGGCTCCCTTTGGACTCGTTGGCAATCGTGGTGCACCGAAGGAGCCAACGGCCAGCGCTAGGCCGCAGATACTCAAAGTGACGGAATCTATGGGTGGTGAGTTCTTGGACGACTTCGCGGTCAGTTCGAGTGGAGTCAGACCGCCGGTCAAAGATGTACTGCGCGATGCTGCGGCACAACCTCCGCGCACTACAAGTGGAGGACTGGCCCGGGTGGTTTCAGCATATGTTCCAAGGAATGCAGATGGGACATGGTCCGATGACGTTTATCTTGGTGCTTCTGGCCAAGGGCAGCCAAGCCACCCAGACGTACGAATGAGGTATGACGAGGCAGCTCGCGCGCTAGATGTGGACGCGCCTGGTTGGTCAGGGCAATGTGCCGAGGCAAACAGTCTCGACAACTTTGCTGCTTCAACTGGACTCGCACCCTATGGGGCGATCCCAGGCGGTGGCTACATGAGTGCCATGAACACCGCAGCCCATCCGACTGCGCCATATCAGCCCAGACCTCCATGCAATACATGCAGCGTTGCCCGGCAGAGTTTTGGCTATGAGCAGTCGCCTCTTAGGTAGCGAATGAGCCGTCCCGACAGTCTTGCCGACTCAGTCGGATAGGTCACTCCAGCAGAACAGTGAAGCCATGAAACTCACATCTCTTTGGACTCAAACCCCTGTGTACTGGCGCGTCTTCAAGCCCGATGAAGACATCTATCTCAGGGGCATTCAGGACGGCATCCTCAGTGGCCCGCGCATCAACTCATTCAGCTACGCGGAGTCAGACACCTTTGTCGGCGAACCCGATGTCCAGTTAGAACTCAAGCGGGATGGGTTAGGCGGTGCGTTCATTCTGCGTGCCGACAAGAACCGCCTTTTCCGGCGAGGCCGGCACTACGTCCTTCGCGCGGACGGTACGCTGGATGACTTCCGAGAACCCACCCTCAGCGTCAGTGTTCCCTCGGCTAATGCCGAGTTGCCCCGAGCACGGCTGAACTTAGCGGATCGACTGGAGGCCACTCTGGACTTGCGGGATTGGCACGAGTTAGGCCTCAACTACGGTCTAGACCATCTGCAGGTGTTCTTTTCCTATCGTTATCCGGGGCAGAACGAAGAGGAGATACAAACACGCGCGGAGAGAGTCGTTCAGGCTCCTGCCGAGCAAGCTGTCCGCTTCCAGGTGGACTTCAAATTTCCACAATCTGGCCCAGTCGAGATCATCTGCCGGGTCAAGGCGCCCACGGACAAGCGGCGCTCAACTGCATGGGTGCAAGCCCAGGTAGCCGCTACAGGCAGCCGCAGTATCAGCGTGCGCTTCAACAATCCCATTGCGGGCGCGACCACGCCGACCTTTCCGGCTATCGCCTCGACAGTCGCCGGTGCGTTGGTGACCAACGCACAGGACTACTACGCCACACTCCAGTACCGATATGCGCCTGTCGGTTGGGGCAATTCCGTTCTGCCTTGGACCACGGCCACGGCTGCAACTGCGCCCTCGGGCGGGTCTACGAAGCAGTGGCCGGTTGCGTTGGCAATCCCCGCCAACGCTGCTCCAGGCCGCTACTCATTGATCGTGCGAGATGTCGATGCGTTTGGTCAGGAAGGGTTTCGTACCTTCGTCTTCGAGTTGCGCGACGTCACGCCGCCCGAGATCGTCATCGACGAACCCATTGATGGCCAAGTCTACGTGACCGACGATCCAGCCACACTGGTTATCCACGCGCATGGCAGCGTTCGAGATGCACAAACTGCCGTCGATGAGACCTCCATTGCGTGGACGATCGGTGGAACACCGCAGTCCACCACCGGGACCAGACCCGCCTGGTATGCGCAACTGCAACCCGGCACATATGGCGCATTCGACCTGCGCGTGACAGCTCGCGACAGCGCTAGTCCCACACCCAATATTGCCAACGCCGCACGCCGCTTCGAGGTAGTGCCCGCCTATCGGCCAGCTACTGTGAAGGAACTGCTGAGCCCCCAGAGTTACCTTCGCGAGTTGTTACGCTTCGCCCGCAGCCATCTTGCCAAAGGAAACTCCAACCCGGCCCCGCCGGTGACTTCACAAGATATGGAGACAAGTTTCCTCCAGCCCTTCGAGGCCCTTGCAAGGCCTAAGTCGCCAGAGTCGTCAGAAGTTGCCAGCGATGTCCTGGTGCCCATCCGCCTCCTTCGGGCACGCGAGCGTCTGGTTCGCGGCCAGGCAGCCGATGTGGAAACTGCCGTCACGTTGGCAGCTGAGGCGGCCCTGGTCGGGCGCTGGGACTTCTCAGAGTTGGCAAGTGGTGCCACGGACGGCCTGATCGAACGCTTTCGAGGCTTTGGCCCGTTCCGATTGGGCGGCGCTTATGAACGCAGCGCCGGTGTGCAGGCCATCGGCCAAACCGCTGTCGCTTTGACCGGTGCAGCCGGTACACCGCTGGCGGGCGCCTTTTCCTCCACCGGTGCCAGCCGGGTCGTGATCGGGACGCCCGGATCCACCACCGACTGGGCCACACGCGCGCTCGAGCTTGGACGTGGCAACCGAGACTTTTCGCTGTCCTTCTGGATTCGGCCGGAGAACTCTGGTGCCGGTGCGTGGCGCGGCGTGGTGTTCAAGGGCAACGAGTCCGGTGCGCAGCCCACTTTCCGCCGCACACCCGGCATTTGGCTGCTGCCCTCGGAGAACCGTGTCCATTTCCGAATTTCCACGGCCGCTGACATTAACGAAGGCGGTAACTCGGCGTCTGTGTTGCCCACGGGCACCTGGACCCACTTGGCCTATGTCAAGAGCGGGCGGCGGCTACGGCTCTACGTGAACGGCCTGCTGGACCAGGAGGTGGTGCTGCGCAGCGCTGACATCTTGACCAGCCGGGATCCGATCTACCTGGGCGCGAATCCGCACTACGCCGGATTTGTCGGCGCACTTTCGGAGTTCCGCGTCTACGCCACCGCGCTGGACGACGACGAGGCCCGGCATCTGGCTCAGGACCGCCGGGCCAGCGTACCCAATGTGGGCAGCGTCGTCTCGAATGATGCAGGCACAGTGCTGCATCGCTATTGCAACGCCGCCCATACCGCGCTGCTTCGCGGACTCGGCACTTCGCGCGAGGAAATGGCGACTCTCGGCAACCTGTCCGCTGAGCAGCGTAGTACGCTGGAGACTCGCCTCGGCATGGCGGGCTTGCCCTGGCGGCCTGGGCAGGTTCTCGAGGCACTCATGCCCTGGAGCGCCACAGACGTAGTTCAGTTCGAGCTTTTCTTGGCCGGCAACTTTGGCCTTCCATTCACCTTCTGGCCCAATGCCAACCTGCAAACACCGGGCGGCACGCCGTTGGTGCTGCAGCTTCAGCAAGCGGGCCTGGAGCGCACCTACGCCGACGAGGACGCCGATCCAGCACGCTGGCCAGACCTCGATCCGGACCTCGTGGACTGGGTGGAGTTGGACCCGGCCGCAGAGGCGTGGCGGCAACTGCACATCGCTCGCAGCGCCGAACTCGCCGCCATGTTCCGGCAGTTGTCCAATCCCAGCCTCACAGCAAGAGACATGCTGGCCCTGGTCTACAACGCCAACGAGCGTCGGCAGTTGCGCCAACTGGGCGTTGACGATGCGGCCGGCTTGTCCATCACGGATGGAGTCGCAGCACTGTCTCTTGACCTTCCCATGCTGCGCACGATCCTGGCGTGCCTGGACGCTCCTAGCAACAGAACGCTCTCCGCACAACAACGAACAGACCTCGCCCACCTTCTGGTCGAGGCCTGGAAACGGCGGAGTCGACGCGCGGCCTGGTTGCAAGAGGAAGCATCACTGACCCCCCGGCCCTGGCCCGGGGTGGCCGGGGCTGGCGCATGGGTACCAGGGCATTTCCGGCGAGATTTCTTGCCATGGCGTGGCAGCGTACGGCGCCGGGTAGCGCTGGAAGAGCGTCTGGGCACCAGGCACCGCGCGTTCGAAGGGCTTAAGCGTGCACATGAGCGACTGGTGCTTGACGTGCAGCGCAACACGTTGCCATCAATGCGTGACGAGTTGCTGGGTATCGGCGATATTCCTGCGCTGGCCTCTCGGCTCGGGGCCCTGCAGCAGTTGTTGCTGGCCGATCTGTCAACGGCAGGATCACAGGATCCTTCAGTTGTGGAACAAGCCACCGCCAGCTTGCAGGTGCTGCTCAATGGAATTCGCCGCGGCTGGTTCGGCGACGGGCATCCTGCGACGACATGGAGGCCGCTCGACGTCAGTAACTTTGATGCGCAGTGGGACGGCATCGACAGCTACGGTCGGTGGAGGACTTCGGTCCTGAACTACCTGTATGCGGAGAACACGCTATACCCCGAACTGCGGCAGGCCAACACCGCGTTCTTAAAGGATTGCCTCAAGAAGCTGCGAGCGATCCAGCCGCTGACCGTCGCGGCGCTGGACGACACCACACAACCCTACGCGCAGGCGGTGCAGGCTTTGCTGGGCAACGCGCAAGACCCGGCCCGGCGCCTTGAGTATGGGTTCTTTGTTCCCGTCGCTGAAGGACTGGCGCTGCAGAGGGCCGGGCAGTTGGAGGCCGCCCTGCAGCGCTACCTAAAGGTTCTGGACCCGACAGCACCTCCTGCGCAACGGCGCAAAGTCCAGCCTGTGGCCAGTGAGCCTGTGGCGCAGCCCGCATCGGCCGTCTTCGGGGCGCTTGACTGGGCCGCCAGGCTACAAGACCCCCACGAGCGCGCCACCCGCGCCATCGGACAGCGCGCCGGTTGCCAGAACCCCTATACACGCTTCGTTCTGTTCCAGATCCTGCATTGCACGCTGGCGCTGGCAGACACCGCCTTTGCCCGCGGCACGTTCGACGATCGGGCTCTGGCGCGCGCGCTGTACTTGGAGGCTCAGGACGTCTTGTCACTGGACGAGTTGGTGGACGTGCCGCCGCTGGTGGGCGGTCAGGCCTATCTGCCCAACCCGATGCTGGAAGCCTACCGGGCGCGTGCCGCTTCTGGATTGCGCAAGCTGCGTCTGGGGCTCAGCCCGCTGGGCATGCCGCTGCCGCCCGACCCGACACGCGGCGCGGGCGCCGCCGGGCTCTCCAGTTTGGTGCGGCCCACACCTTACCGCTACCGGATCCTGGTAGACCGTGCGAAACAATTGGCCGGCATGGCCCAGCAGTTTGAGGCCCAGTACCTGGCGGCCATCGAACGCAACGAGGCCGAACTGGAGCGCCTGATGCAGCAGGGGTTTGCGCTGGATCTGGCAGCGCAGACCGTGACGCTGCGAAGGCTGGGCATCACGGAAGCCGAGACGGGCAAGGGACTAGCGGTGCTGCAGGAAGGGCGCAGCCGAATCGAGCAGGATCGCTTCGAAGAGTGGCTGGCTGTGGGAGACAACTACTACGAGCGGCAGCAGATCAGCGCGATGTTCGCTGCAAGCGACTGGCGGCAGGCAGCCAACGTCGCAGAGTCCTCGGCTGCTGCGATGACGGCCAGCGTGGGCGGAGCCGACCTGATCACGGCCATCACATCGGGTGGTGCCAAGACCGTGGCAGGAATTGCCGCCGCTGCCGCGATCGCTTCCGGTGCGGTGTTCCGCAGCTTGGCTATCGGTCAGGAGGCACAGGCGCAATTCAACAGCATCTACGCCGGGCGCGAACGCCGCGACGACGAGTGGCGTCTGCGCCGCGACCTCGCGGAACAGGACGGCCTCATCGGTGCACAGGGCGTCCAGTTGGCCGGGGATCGACTCGCGATTGCCCGGCAGGACATGGTGATCGCCGAGGCCCAGGCCACGCAGGCTGCACAGATGATCGCCTTCCTGCGGAACAAGTTCACCAGCGCGGAGTTCTATGACTGGCTCGCCGGAGTGCTGGCCGAAACCTATGGATTCTTCCTTCAACTGGCCGCTGCTGCCGCAAGTCAGGCGGAGCTGCAACTGGCCTTCGAGCGCCAGGAAGCGCACCAGCGCCTGGTGCGGCCCGACTACTGGAAGCTCGCCTCCAGCGACGGCAGCCAGGACCGCCGAGGAATCACCGGCTCTGCCCGTCTTCTGCAGGATCTCTACACCCTGGACCAGTACGCTTTCAGTTCCGAGCGGCGGCTGCTGAACCTGACGCAGAGCTTCTCCGCTGAACGGCTAATGCCGGTGGAACTGGAGGAGTTCCGCCGCACCGGCATACTGGTGTTCACGACTCCCATGGCTTGGTTCGACGAAGGCTTTCCGGGACACTACCTGCGACTTGTCAAGCGCGTGCGGGTCTCAGTCGCCGCCCTCATCGCGCCGTCGGTGGGCATCCGGGCCACGCTGTCCCACGGCGGCCTATCGCGCGTCGTGACGGCGGACCCGGGTTATCCCACCATGGTCATCCGGCAGGATCCGCAGTCGGTGGCTCTGACATCGCCCACATCCGCCACCGGGGTTTTCGATTTGGACATTCAGTCAGACCTGCTGTATCCGTTCGAGGGCACCGGTGTCGACACGACTTGGCTCCTGGAGCTCCCGCGGGCGGCCAACCCGTTCGACTTCGACTCATTGATGGACGTGGTGATCAGCATCGACTACACGGCGCTGCACAGCACGGATCTGCGCGAGCGTGTGATCAAGACCTTGCCGCGCGAGGTGATGGGCGAAAGAGTCATCAGTGTGCGGAGGGATCTACCGGATGTCTGGTACGACATGGCCAATGGGCAGGGGACCTCGGCTCGTATCACGCTTCCCATCAGCCGCCGTCGGTTTCCGTCTGGCATCGACGAAGTGCAGATCCGGGAACTGTCAGTATCGGCGCGCACCACAAGCGGGAAGCCCTGCGCTTTCGCCGTCGTACCCACGGTGACCAAAGGTACAGCGACCACAGTTGGAGCGCAGGTCGTGGCCACTGCCGGGATCGCGAGCAGTCGGCAATCTGGCGCCAGCGCCTGGCGCGCGAATGCCCAGACACAGCCCGGCGCTTTGTTGCCCAGTCCGGTCGATGCCGACTGGCGCTTCGAAATTACGGACGATCCGGCTGTCGGCAATACCTCGGTCGGATCGATGCTCGATCAACTACGCAAAGGCGCCGTGGAAGACATCTTGGTCGTGTTTGGTTATGCGGGGCGCCGCGCGGCATGGCCGGCTCACTGAAGGGTCAGATCACGAAAACACCAACAACCCCGCAGTGCTTGCAGCAGCTTTGCAGCAATACGTAGACAACCCGGTTGGTGCCTCAACGACAGCAATGTAGTCGAGAGTGCAAGTTGAGTTTGGGTCCACGAGTGATCGAACCCGCTGCATCACCACCGCCTAGGTCATCATAGCAAACAGCAGCCTATGGTCGAGAGCTCCAGTTCGTTCGCAACTTGAGCGGGCATTCCCGAGCTTTGCGCCTGTCGCCCATGCCGAACGACCGGTCCAGGTGGTTGAACCGTCATTTGAGATTCCTGACCGGTAAAAGACCGGTTGCGGTGCCGCCTTGCGACTCAGCCGTCGAAACTGAGTGACAGCAACCAGCCTTTTACGGACATGGTGCAAATGTGCGCAGCAAAAGTTTCTAGCTGCGTCTGTCAATCTCGCCACGCCGACGCAGCGCCTCATACAACCCCGCCGGCCCCAGCAGGATCGACTTCAGCCCTGAGCGCACGCGCTCTGAATCCAGCGCCTGTTTGCTCATCGCGTTGTGGGCGGTCAGGGCGTCCATGATGGCGTTGAGCAGTTCGCTGTCCAGGTCGGGTGAGTTGGCGAACTGGCCCTTTGAGTTGTTCATGGCCTGCTGCACGAG
>JALOSH010000224.1 GCA_025458545.1 Hydrogenophaga sp. | reverse complement strand
TCAAGACCAGGACGTTGATAGGCTGGGTGTGGAAGCGCAGCAATGCGTTAAGCTAACCAGTACTAATTGCTCGTGCGGCTTGACCCTATAACTTTGATGATTTCATCAAAGTCAAATGTCATCCGACTGAAAAGTCATGTTATGCCCCATGGACACCCATCGTGTCCATATCGTTGGCAGCAATCAAAATCAGCTGATTCCAAACTCTATGAATTCGTCCGGTTGTGCATTTGCAAACGCCTTTGCGCCGATGATAGTGCGGGTTCCCGTGTGAAAGTAGGTCATCGTCAGGCTCTTACAAAGCCACCCAAACCCCCTCGTACCTCACAGTACCTGGGGGTTTGGGCTTTCTGAAATACAAAAAACTTCAGATCCAATTACCAGGTCGGATTCGGGCGTCAGGTGTTCACGAGCCAATCCTGCTCGATTCGCAGGGCGCCTGCTCTCTCCAGCTCTTTGATGAGCTGATCGAACCAGGCAAGCTCCTCGCTTTCTGCTGGTATGGCTCTTTGAAGGTAAGGCGTTTTACGCGCCCATTCCAACAACGCTGCCTTCTGGATGCGCTGCCAATCCAGCAATCGGAACTTGATCAAAACCTTGATCGCATGGCGGTGGTGCTTCTCTGGGGAAGCACTGAATTGGGCGAGGCGGCTTCGGGCGCGTTGAAGAGCTTCACCGACGTCCTGAAACACGGATCCGTGGCCGGGAATCACGATCTTTGGGCCAAGCGCCTCGATGAGATCGAGGGTCTCAGCCACTTCATTGAAGGCGTTGACACCTTCCAACTCGGGGAACACCACCCCAAACCCGTTCTGCCAGAGCGCATCGGCGGATATCAGGATGCCGAAAGAGGCCTGATGAAGGACGATGGAGTGTGGATCGTGTCCTTTGGCTCCGTGCACCTCCCATGTCAGCGAGCCGAGCTGAACAGATGTTCCGGGCACCAGCAGACCGTCGTGTTGGAAGCGTGGGCATTCTTGACCGGTGGGCGCATACGTCAACGCGACAAGGTCCCAGACAGCCACCGCTTGTGACTGCCCAGGGGGAATGCGGGTGTGAAGTTCTGGGTAGGCGGATTGCAGCGCAGCGTTCCCTCCGCAATGATCGCTGTGCAGGTGGGTGTTCAGCAACAGATGCAACGGTCGCCCATCGAGCGCTTGCCTGACCAGTGCCACGGTCTGCGCTGCGTGGCTGCAGTAACCAGAATCAACCAACGCTGTCGGGCCATCGCCTTGGATCAGCGTGTTGTTGGCGGACAGCCAGCCGCGCTCGAAGACGGTGACACCAGCAGCAGCGAGCGAATCAGAAGCGGGCAAGGTCATTTGTGAACAGGCTGGATGAAGCACGACTGAACGCATTGTGCAGTCGCCTGAAGCAGGATCCCTTTGGACCGAGGCTGCGCTCTTGTCGCGCAAAGCACATCCCCAAGCTGAACCGGCTCAAGCCTGCGCCAGCTCGGCGTTCAACGCCGCACCACAAACCGACAGTTCGTCGTCAAACAAAGCGTCTATCCATCGCTGCTCGCGCAAGTGGATGGCGGCAAGAAACTCACCCGCATCGCCGACCGAAGCGAAGGCCGAAAACCCACGCTCCAAGAACTGCTGCAACGACGACAACCCGGCAGCGTGTGCCGGGCCGCGCATGAGCTTGAGGGCAATGAGCAGCGACTTCATGCGGGTGAGCCGTTGCAACTCGTGGCCCATGTGCTCGACCACGGTCAGCTGCCGTTGGCGTTGGGCCCGCGCGCCCGTGAGCCTCCAGCTGCGCACATACCGCTCGGCGTAGCCGCAATGGGCGTCTTTCGCCAGCCAGTGACCGGCCAATGTGTGGTCCAGCGTCTCGGTGAGGGCGTGGGTTTCGGCCAGGTCCACCGCCAGATCGGCGACCGCATCCGGAAACAGCCTTTCGATGGCGCCGGCGATGGCGCCAAATTGTGCGTCGCGCTGCGCGAAGTCGTGTTCCCCGTACAGCTCGTCCAGGAAAAAGCGGGTTGCCGCAGCGTAGCGGGGACTGCTCAGGAAGTCGGCGTAGGAGGCGCGAAAGCGCCGAGCCTGGAGTTGTTTGACCTGGTGCACCGCTGTGGACAGGCCGTCGCTGTGGGCCAGTGCTCGGAGCCGGTTGACGCGCTCCAGGTGTTGCCGGATGCACTGCGCTGGACTGTTGCTGTTCGTCGTCATCTCAAGCCTAGTCTATGCCTGGTGTGCCTCGGGCGGCTAGATGCCCAGCACTATTCTGGTCACGTGGGAACTGCCAAGGCGTGCGATAGTTTCGCCATGCCCACTCCCAACCTGCTCCCATCCACGCACCAGCCATCCAAGCTGGCGCGTATCCAGCAAGCAGCGGTGCTGGGCGTTTTGATGGCGTCCATTGTTTGGGCCTTGTGGGTTTGGCCGTCGTCCCCGACGGCAGCGCTCACCGGCGTGGTGCTCCTGGTGCTGGGTTATGCGGGTGTGCTGGCGCTGGAGTTTGTCCTGATGGCGGTGGTGAATCGGCAAGACCCGACCCCTGCCGCATCGGCTGGGGCGCTGCTGCGAGCCTGGTGGCAGGAAGCGCTGATCGCCCCGCAGGTGTTTTCTTGGCGCCAACCCTTTCGCTGGCGCCGGCTGCCCGATGACGAGGTGCCGGCTGCGCCCGGGCAGCAATCGGTGGTGCTGGTGCACGGTTTTGTGTGCAACCGCGGGCTGTGGTTGCCCTGGATGGCGGCGCTGAAGCAACTGGGTGTGCCCTATGCCACGGTGAACATGGAACCGGTGTTTGGCTCAATCGATGAATACGCCGGGCAGATCGACGAGGCGGTGCGTCGCGCCCATGCGTTGACCGGTCGCCCACCCTGGCTGGTGTGCCACAGCATGGGCGGCCTGGCCGCGCGCGCCTGGCTGGCCGCGGCGCCCGGCGCGGGCGCTCGGGTGAGCGGGGTGGTGACCATCGGCACGCCGCACCGGGGCACCTGGCTGGCGCGGTTCAGCCACCTCACCAACGGCCAACAAATGCGCATCGGCGGCGACTGGTTGAAGGCGCTGGAGGCACGCGAGGCCTTGCTGCAAGGGCCGCAACCGCCCTTCATCTGCTGGTATTCCAACGCCGACAACATTGTGTTCCCGGCCTCCACCGCCACACTGCCCGGCGCCGACAACCGCCACTTGCCCGGTGTGCCGCACGTGGCGATGGCGTTTCACCCGAAGGTGATGGGCGAGTCGCTGGCGATGCTGGCATCGGCCGACAGTTCGCCCGCGCTGCGCACCGCCCCGTACAGCGGCGTGAAGTCGGGTGCCGTCAGTTCGAACAGCTGATCGAAGCTGTCGATCACGAAGTAGGTGGCCTGGAAGTCGTCGATCTTGTAGCGGGTGCGCATGCAGCGCAGCAGGTCCAGCGCAATGCGCTGAGGCTGCGCGCTGCTGACGCTGTGTCGCAGCTCGCTCGCCGAGCTCAAAATGCCCGCGCCGTAGGCCCGCAACCCGTCGGGCTGGCGGATCAGACCGAATTCGATGGTGTACCAGTACAGGCGCGACAGCAGTTCGCCCGCACCCAGGTCGTGCGCCTTCAAGCCGCCGGCGCCGTAACGCTGCACGTAGTCGGCAAACACCGGGTTGAACAAGAGCGGCACGTGGCCGAACAGGTCGTGGAACACGTCGGGCTCGACGATGTAGTCGAACTCCTCGGGTGTGCGGATCCAGTCGGTGACCGGGAATCGCCGGTTCGCCAATAACTCAAAAAACGGGCGCTCGGGGATCAGCCCCGGCACCGCCACCAGCTCCCAGCCGGTCGCCGGTTTCAGGCGCTGGTTGATCTCGTCAAAACGCGGGATGCGGTCGCTCGCGCCCATCCAGGGCAGGGCCTTGATGAAGGCGTCACAGGCCAGGCCGGGCAGCAGGGCGGACTGACGCTCGTACAGCCGCCGGTACGTGTTGTGGTCGGCCTCGGTGTAAGCCGCCCAGTTTTGTTCGCAGGTGTAGTCGTCGCGGGCGCGCGCGTAGTCGCCACGCGGCGGACGCGTGCTCGCGCCGTAGACAACGGGTTCAACGGCCATGGTTTTCTCCTTGGCGCACCAAAAGCGCCACACAAGGTTTTCGAAAAAGGTGCGGAACAAGGCGCAAAGGCGCAGACAGTGGCAGCGCCACGGCCAGCACTTGCATCGCAGTCATGCGCCTTTTGTCGAAGACCCGAGCACCCCGCGGCGGACCTGGTCCAGCTCCATCGTCTCAAACAGCGCCTTGAAATTGCCCTCGCCAAACCCCTGGTTGCCCTTGCGCTGGATGAACTCGAAAAAGATCGGCCCGAGCTGGTTTTCGCTGAAGATCTGCAGCAGCAGTTCGCCCGGCGCGCCGTCCACCAGGATGTTGCGCTGCTTGAGCGCTTCAACGTCTTCGCCGTGGTTGGGGATGCGCTTGTCCAGCAGCTCGTAGTAGGTCTCGCTGGTGTTGAGCAGCTTCACGCCCTGCAGTTCCAGAGCGTCAACCGTGTCCGGCAGGTGGGTCGAGGCCAGCGCGATGTGCTGGATACCTTCGCCCTGGTAGCGGTCCAGGTACTCCTGGATCTGGCCGGCCTTCTCGTTCCCCTCTTCGTTGATCGGGATGCGGATCTTCCCGCAAGGGCTGGTCATGGCCTTGCTCTTGATGCCGGTCTGCTGGCCCTCGAGATCGAAGTAACGCACCTCGCGGAAGTTGAACAGCCGCTCATAAAACCCCGCCCATTCCGCCATCCGACCGCGGTGCACGTTGTGCGTCAGGTGGTCGATCACGGTCAGGCCGTGGCCCACTGGCGACAGCTCGGCGCCGGGCAGCGGGTAGAAGTCCACGTCGTAAAAGCCGATGTTGCCGATCTCGCCGGCTTGTGCGCCGTTCTTGCCGCGCCAGCGGTCGAT
>JALOSH010000223.1 GCA_025458545.1 Hydrogenophaga sp. | reverse complement strand
CACCCGAACGATGTTGAAGAAGCTGGTGATATACGTGCTGTCGCCGAGCTGGTAGTAGCCCAGGATCAGGGTCTTGGTGAACTGGTCCAGCAGAAAGATGGCCGCGGCCAGACCGAGCCAGGGCCACATGGTGTGTTTGCTCTGTGCCATCACGCCACCTCCCGCTTTTCGCCGGCACCGGTGCCTGCGGCTTCGGCCAGGTTGCTGACACAGCGGCCACAAAGTGTCAGGTGGTCGGCGTGGTGTCCGACGTCGTCGGCGTAGTGCCAGCAGCGCTCGCATTTGGTGGCGGTGCTCGGGGTCACAGTCACCGCGAGTTCTGCGCCGTCCAACACGGCAACGGCCGAGGTGATGGTGACGAACTTCAGGTCGGCACCCAGCGAGCGCAGCAGAGCTGCGTCGTCGGCACCGGCGGTGATGTGCAGTTGTTGGCCGTGTCGCGGATCGCGCGCAGACGCGCCCATTTGGACAGCAACGCCGCGTTGGGCGAGGGCAAGGGTGAGAAGGTCTCGAAGAAGATCGAGCCCTGGGTCGAGTCCTTGGCGAACTCGGCCCAGGCTTCCTCGGCGGTGAAGCTCAGGAACGGCGCCATCCAGCGCAGCATCGCGTGGGTGATCTGGTGCAGGGCGGTCTGGGCGCTGCGGCGTGCCAGGCTCTTGGGCGCCGTGGTGTAGAGGCGGTCCTTGAGCACATCCAGATAGAACGCGCCCAGATCCTCCGAGCAATACACCTGCAGCTTGCTCACCACCGGATGGAATTCATACACGTTGAAGTGCGCGAGGATGTCCGCCTGCAGCTCGCTGGCGCGGGCCAGCGCGTAGCGGTCGATCTCCAGCATCTGGTCGAGCGGCACGGTATCGGTCGCGGGGTCGAAATCGACCGTGTTGGCCATCAAAAAGCGCAGCGTGTTACGGATGCGGCGGTAGGCGTCGACCACGCGGGCCAGGATTTTGTCGTCGATGTTCAGGTCGCCCGAATAGTCGGTGCTGGCCACCCAAAGGCGAACAATCTCGGCGCCCAGCTTGTTGGTCACGCTCTGCGGCTCCACCGTGTTGCCCAGGCTCTTGCTCATCTTGCGGCCCTGGCCGTCGGTGGCAAAGCCGTGGGTCAACAGGCCTTTGTAAGGCGCGCGGCCTTCGATGGCGCAGCCCAGCAGCAACGAGCTGTGGAACCAGCCGCGGTGCTGGTCGTGGCCTTCGAGGTAAAGGTCGGCCTCGGGGCCTTGCGCGTGGCTGGCGCCATTGGGGTAGGCCTTGGCGTGGCTGCCGCGCAGCACGTGCCAGAAGGTCGAGCCCGAGTCGAACCACACCTCCAGGATGTCGGTGCTCTTGGTGTACTTCGCAGCGTCTTCGGCGCCGAGGATGTCTTCGGCCGTCACGCGGCTCCAGGCCTCGATGCCGCCCTTTTCCACGATGTCGGCCGCCTGGTCGAGGATGGCCATGGTGTTGGGGTGCAGCTCGCCCGAATCCTTGTGCAGGAAGAAGGGCACCGGCACGCCCCAGCTGCGCTGGCGCGAGATGCACCAGTCGGGCCGGTTGGCGATCATGTCGCGCAGGCGGGCCTTGCCGTTGTCGGGGTAGAAGGCGGTGTGGTCGATGGCGTCCAGCGCCAGCTGGCGCAAGGTCTTAGGCGCCTTGTCTTGCGTGAAGACGCCCTCGCCTTCGTCCATGCGCACGAACCACTGCGCGGCGGCGCGGTAGATGACGGGCGTCTTGTGGCGCCAGCAGTGCGGGTAGCTGTGGGTGATGCCCTGCGTGGCCATCAGGCGGCCGTGCTCGCGCAGTGTGTCGATGATGACAGCGCAGGCCTTCCAGATGTGCTGGCCGCCGAACAACGGCAGCTCTTCGGCGTAGACGCCGTTGCCTTGCACCGGGTTCAGGATGTCGTCGTAGGCCAGGCCGTGGGCCACGCAGCTGTTGAAGTCGTCCACGCCATAGGCGGGGGCCGAGTGCACGATGCCGGTGCCGTCGCCGTCGCTCACGTAGTCGGCCAGGTACAGCGGCGACAGGCGTTTGTAGCTGTACTCACCGGTGCCGCTTTCCAGGTCGTACAGCGGATGGCGGAACACCTGGCCGCGCAGCGCCTCGCCCTTGGCGGTGGCCAGCACGTTGCCGGTCAGGCCGAAGCGCTCCAGGCATTTGTCGACCAGGCTGGCGCCCAGCAGCAGCACGCCTTTTGGGGTGTCCACCAGCGCGTACTCCAGCCCGGGGTGGGCGTTGAGCGCCTGGTTGGCCGGGATGGTCCACGCGGTGGTGGTCCAGATGACAGCGAAGGCCTTTTGGCCAGCCGGCAGGGTCGCCAGGCCGAAGGCCTGGGCCAAAGCGGTTCCGTCGTTCGATTCGAAGGCCACGTCCAGCGTGTCGCTCTTCTTGTCGGCGTATTCGATCTCGAACTCGGCCAGCGAACTGCCGCAGTCGAAACACCAGTACACCGGCTTGAGGCCACGGTAGACGAAGCCGCGCTCGATCACGCGCTTGAAGGCGCGGATCTGCCCCGCTTCGTTGGCCGGGTCCATGGTGCGGTAGGGGCGCTCCCAGTCGCCCAGCACGCCCAGGCGTTTGAAGTCTTCGCGCTGCTGTTCGATCTGTTCGGTGGCGAAGGCCCTGCTCTTGGACTGCATGTCGTCACGACCCAGGTTGCGGCCGTGCAGCTTCTCGATCGCGTTCTCGATCGGCAGGCCGTGGCAGTCCCAGCCCGGGATGTATTGCGCGTCGAAACCGGCCAGCTGCCTCGACTTCACGATCATGTCTTTCAGCACCTTGTTCAGTGCGTGGCCGATGTGCAGCTTGCCATTGGCGTATGGCGGGCCATCGTGCAGCACGAACAGCGGCGCGCCCTGGCGGGCTTCGCGCAGGCGCTTGTAGAGGCCACCGGCATTCCAGTCAGCCACCCAGCCCGGTTCGCGCTTGGGCAGGTCGCCGCGCATCGGGAACGGCGTGTCGGGCATGTTCAGCGTGGCGCGGTAGGCGCCGCCCGAACTGTCGTGCTTCGCCGCTGGCTTGGCGTTGGTTTTCTGATCAGACATGGTCAATCGGCTTTCGAATGCGGGATCGGCAGGGGCGGGCTCGGTGGTGCGGCGGGGCGCACGGAAGGGGCGGGTCGCCCCGAGCCTGTCAGAGGGCGCGCGGCCCGGGGAGTTCACCCCGGCAGCGGCGTCAAATTCGGTCGCGGGTGGTTTGCCGATGCGTCCGTGTGTGCAGCGAAGCAAAGAACGCACGAGCGTCGTCGCAGTCTTTGGCAATGCCCCGGGTGAGGGCGTCCAGACTGTCGTACTTCAGTTCATCGTGCAGTTTGTGCAGCAGTTCCACGCGGATGATTTTACCGTAGGCCTCCCCGCCGGGCAGGTGGCTGGCCATCCCGTCCGGCCAGTCGAGGCAGTGGGTTTCCAGCAGCACCCGGCCACCGTTCACATCGGACGGGTCCAGCGAGGGACGCACGCCCAGGTTGGCCACGCCCACCAGTGGTTCGCCAGGGGGCGTGAGGCCGTGCACATGCACTGAAAAAATGCCGCTGGCGGCCGGCTTCCAGTGTGCAAAGCGCAGGTTCAACGTGCGAAAACCATCGCCTTTGCCAGGCGCCGATTCGGCCAGCTGGCGGCCCAGCTTGCGCCCATGCACCACATGCCCGCTGATCGCATAGGGTCGACCGAGCAGGGCGGCCACACGCTCCATGTCCCCGTCGGCCAGCGCCGCGCGCACGGCCGAGCTGCTGACGCGGATGCCATGCACTTCGTAGCTCTGCATCCGCGCGACGTCGAAACCCATGGCCGATCCGGCACGGTCCAACAAGGCATAGTCGCCCGCTCGTTGGGCACCGAAGCGGAAATCGTCGCCCACCAGCACATACTTCACCCCCAGCGCCTGGACCAGGATGTCCTCGATGAAAGCCTGAGGCGGCAGCGATGCCAGGCGCTGGTTGAACGGCAGCACCACGCATTCATCGACGCCGCAGCGCTCCAGTTCTTCGAGCTTGTCGCGCAGCGTGGCGATGCGCGCGGGCGCGAGCTCAGGCTTTCGGTGCAAGGCCGCAAAGAAGTCGCGCGGATGCGGCTCGAAGGTCATGGCGCAGGTGGGCACGCCGCGGTGCCGGGCTTCGTTCTTCAGCAGCGCCAGCATGGCCTGGTGGCCGCGGTGCACACCGTCGAAGTTCCCGATGGTCAGCGCGCAGCCTCGGGCAGCGCCTTCTGCGGCTGGCTGGTGCAGACGGTTCCAGAGTCCTCGGATGATTCTCATGCGTCGTTTGGGCTTGCTCGGCGGTGCGTCATCAAAGCTTGCTATATTGACACAGCGCCGCCGGCCACCGCGGGCGGGCGCACCAGCCGCAGGTGCTGCGCAGGTCGCAGGAAGCGGCTGGCCTCTTCAGTTGAATTTGAAGGAGCCAGGTTTTGAAGGTTTTGAAGCTCTCAGCCCAGGGTCTGCCGCAGTCGTGGATCAGCCTTGAAGAAGCGGTGCTGCATTACGCAGCGGACGAGGTGCGTTGGGAAATGGGCGCCGAGGTCGCGGTGTTCCATGGCGGGCACAACGCGATCACCGGGCGCCAGTCGGTCATCACCGTCAATTCCATCATCGGCACCCAGGGTGTGCCGCGCATCAACCCGTTTGAACTGCGGCCCACCCTCACCAACAGCAAGCTGTTTGCGCGCGACCGTTGCCTGTGCGGGTATTGCGGGGAACAGTTCCACGAAGACGACCTGACCCGGGAACACATCATTCCGCTCGGGCAAAACGGGCGCGACCTCTGGATGAATGTGGTGACCGCTTGCCGTTCCTGCAACCACCGCAAAGGCAATCGCACGCCGGAGCAGGCCCACATGCCGTTGCTCTATGCGCCCTATGTGCCCAGCCTGTGGGAAGACTTCATCCTGCGCAACCGCCGCATCCTGGCCGACCAGATGGAGTTTCTGATGGCCCATCTGCCCAAAACGTCCCGCCTGCACGCCTGAGTTTTTCGATCCTCAGCCCAGCGAAAAAAACCCGCCGAGGCGGGCGCTCCCCTGCAAGTTGGCGATGCTCAGCGCTGGCGGCACCGGGCACACGGCGGCCCCGCTGGCCACACTGCAAGTCACGGTGGTGCAGCTCAGCCCGGTGACCGGCGGGTCGGTCAGCACCGCATTCGGCGCGTCCGAGGGTCCTTGATTGTTGACGGTGATGGTGTAGCTGGTGCTTGAACCAGCGGTGACCGACGCCGCTGCGTTGGTCTTGGTGATGGACAAAAGCGTGGTCGCGGTGATGGAAACATCTTCCTGGATGTTGGCTCCTGAGGCGTAGTTCGATCCACCTGCCGAGCTTCCACCGTTGGCGTAGGCTGTCCCGGGTGTCACCAAGCCGGTCGATACGGCTCGGGTTGGGTCGCTGTAGAGCGTGTCGGCGGGGTTCTGGTACGTGCCGGGTGCAGCCCCATTCAGGTTGACGTTGAAGGTTAGCGTGATGCTCCCTCCAGGCGGGATGAAAAAGCTGGTCGCGGTGCTGCCCCCCGGCGTCGCGATGGTGACGGTACCCGTGCCAGTGGCCGGGGCTGGCGATGGACCCAGCGCACCAGCACCCAGCGCGACGGTGGCAGTGTTGCTTTGTCGAGTAAACGGGATTGGCAAGACATCCGTCACTGCAACGCCCACCGCCGCACCGACGCCGGACGCATTGCGGACCGAGACCACATAGCCCGCCGTGCTGTCTGTAGGAACGGTGCGTGTAGCGGTTGTGGTGCTCTTGGAAACCGTGAGCTGGGGGAAACAGCTGGTGGGGTTGGGAAACTGCGTGCCCGAAAAATTCACGTTGGCGGCGCCGCCAGCGCCTCCCGAAGCGCCAAAAGAGTTGGTGACGCCCGCCACCGGCGTGTTGATGCCTGCTGCGCCACCGGTGAACTGAACGGTTCCCACGGTCACTCCGGTGGACCGGATGAAAGCGCCGCCGCCGCCGCCCGCACCGGTGCCCTGGGTTTCACCGCCTCGCAATGGGAGTCCGGTGTTGCCGCCAGCGCCGCCAGCCACGCTGACCTGCAGTCCCGGTACCGAAGCCGATTCGGTGACCAGAACCACCGTGCCGCCGGCTCCACCCCCGCCGGCGGCGTCGCGGCCGCCGGGCTGGCCACCCCCCCCGTTGGCACTGAGCAGACCACTGCCGGTGACGTTGCGGGCGCGGATGAAAATCAGGCCTCCTCCATTGCCGCCGCTGCCTTGAGCGACGGTGGGGTTGTCACCGGCGTTGTTGTTTTCGCCCGCTCCGCCCCCGCCGCCCAGGTACAGGCGGTTGGCAACGGGTGTTTGGCCAGCGCCACCAAAGCCGCCCATCGCCCGCGAGCCATCCCCGCCGCAGGAGAAGAAGCCGGGTCCAAACTGAACGCAGGTGCCGGTATTGGTGGCACTGAAAAGACCAAATGTGTTACCCCCACGGCCGCCGGTGCCCGCGTTGCCGCCGCCCCCGCCGCCCGCATTGTGCTGGGTGCCACCGCCGCCGGCGTTGGCGGCTGCGCCGCGGGCGAGATCTTGGCTGTTGGGGTAGCCGGAAACGCCGAGGTTGACGCCTGTGAATCCGTTGCTGACGACCGTGTCAGAACGAACGAAGCGCGGCGTTCCTGCGATCCCTTCACCTTTGGTTGCGCCGAGGTTGGCCGGTGGGGTGCCAGCCGCTTGGGCGCTTGTGTAGGTGGTGACGTTACTGCCAGAGATCACCGAGGCCTCTTGCGAGCCGCCACCCCGAAAGCCGCTGGCATTGGCATTGATGGTGGTGCCGTTCAGATTGAGAGTGCCAGACGCGTCCAGCACAAACAGGCCGCCTGTGGTTCCGTTCCAGGGCGTGACGTTCACCGTTCCTCCTGGCAATGTCACGGAGGCCAGCTGTGGCACGCGCACCACCTGGAATCGACGGTTTCCGGTGGTGGTGTCGGCGTTGGCTGTGGTGTAGGTGTTGGCCAACGGACTGTCCAGCGTGATCGATCCTCCTGTGGTGGCCACGACGCGCTTGAACTCGTAGAAACCGACGCTGCGCAGATTGGTCAGGCCTGTGGCCGGGTCACCAGCAGTTCCGTCCCCATAGGCCCCCGAATCGGTGTTGTTGATCAGTGCATCCTGCATTTGAATGACCAAGGCCAGATCCCCGACCCCGAAGGCCGTGGACGCTGCGTTGGCATCCAGCCTCGCCGGGCCATGCGTGACCACGCTTGAACCCGCTGTTGCGGTGCCGTTACCCGGGAAGTAGGTGTTCAGAGAAAAGTTCACACCGTCTTTGCCTGGCGCAGCGCAAACCTGGGCCCAGCTTGGGGTGGCAAAACAGAAGAACACAAGCGCCGTGGCACCGATGCAGAAAGATTTGAGAGGGCGCAGCATGGCTGTGTTTTGGATGAGGCGGACAGCTGAGTAGCCATGGATCTCGACATGTACTGCAACTGGTCAAAAGTACTACTTGCAGTGTAGCCGCCGAGGCGAAGGTTCTCTGTGTACAGGTCCGAACTCTGCGGAAAAGTACCGGGCCCAGGCCTTCAGAAAGTCCGCTTGAGACCGAAGAACCCTAAGACGTCGGGCGCGTTCAGGGTCCCGCAGCGGTCATTCGGTCGGTCCTATCCACGGCTTCAAGGGGGCAGCATGTTGTTTTCAGTCAGAAATTTGCGCATGAGCGTCGTGGTGGGCGTTCTTGGCGCGGTCCTCGCTGCTGGATGTGGTGGCGGTGGAGGTGAGGCGGTGAGCTCGCCGCCCACGCCAGCGCCAGATCCCAGTCGCTCTGCCGATGTGCAGCAGTTGGCTTCGGTCGTGAGCCGGTGCGGCGTGAGCCGTTTTGAAGACTTTGGTGCAACCTCCATCAACAGTGGAAGTTTCCTTGCCACGTTTGGCGGGCATACCCAGGTCGTGGGCTACGTGGCTTCGGGCGACTACTTTGACACCTCGGTCCGAATGGATCTGGCGATTCCAGAAACCGACTTTCGCGCGACAAGCCTCGAACTGGGTCACCAGACTCATCGGATGGGTGTTGCCATCAACGGTCCTTTTCTCTTGGGTGCGCTTGCTTGCATCAAAGGAACGGCGCGTATGACGGTGGTCGACGGTCGGAACGAGGTGTCCTGGTTCAGCGATGCCTTGTCACGACTTCCGGTGAACCGTTTGCCCGGTGTGCCAGTGGCAGGTCTGGAGTTCTTCGGAAACTTTCACCCTGGCAGCCCGGCGGTCTACTTCACGCTCGACGCCGCTGTCGTCTCGCATACAGCCACCATGTCCTTGTGCAGATTGGAAGGAACCGAGAGGTGGATCTGTGAGCCTGTCCAAGGCATCTTCAACGGCCTCACCCACACATTTTCCTCGCCGGTCGCTGGTCACGGCGTCTATGTGCTGACCGAACTGCACGAATCAGCTCAATGAGGACAAACATGGCGGTTAGAGGTCCCAACAACAGCTGCCTGTCTCTGGTTCGATCCCATGTTTGTCAGAGTTTTCCCAGGCGCCCCATCAAAAAACCCGCCGAGGCGGGTTTTTTGATGGGGCGCCCAATCTCAAGGCAGCCCGGTGGCGCTCCCCTGCAAGTTGGCGATGCTCAGCGCTGGCGGCACCGGGCACACGGCGGCCCCGCTGGCCACACTGCAAGTCACGGTGGTGCAGCTCAGCCCGGCGACCGGCGGGTCGGTCACCAGGGTGTTGGTCGCATTGCCCGGGCCGCTGTTGGTCACGGTGACGACGTAGCTGGTGGTTTGCCCGGCGGTGAGCGTGCCCACAGCATTGGTCTTGGCCACCGTCAGTGTGGCGGCTGGGCCAACCGTGCTGGTCACAGTGACCGTGTTGTTGCTCGGCGTCACGTCCACCGTGGTCCCGGTCAAGCTGAGGGCCACGGTGTTGGTGGCGGTGCCAGCGAAGCTGCTCAGCAGCGGAGCGCGGATGGTATAGGTCACCGTGCTGTTGATCGACAGGTTGGCGTAGCTGTTGACGTTACCGGTGCCGGACGCTGCGCCGCAGGCGGTGGGCAGGGCGGTGGCCACGCCGGGTGTGGTGACCGCGCAGGTCCAGGTGGCGGCTGCGACGTTGAACACCGCCGGGTTCAGCGTGTCGGCCACGGTGACCGAACCCGCCACGGCCGGGCCGGAGTTGGCCGCACGAACCGTGTAGGTGATGGTGTTGCCTTGCAGGGCCACGGTGGGCGTGGCGGTTTTGGAGCCAGAAACATCGCGAGGGAACTCTCGCGACAGGTCCACCAGGGCGGCGCCCGATGCAACGGTGCGGGTGGTGGCAGCGCCGGTGGTGCTGTTGACAGACCAGACGATCTGGCTGGCCGGGGTGCCGGAGGCCAACAAACAGGGTGCGGTCGCGCAACCGGTCGACCCGGTGGGCACTTCCACCAGACCGTTCGGGGCATCGTTGGCGTTGACGTTGAGCGGACCAATGACGGCGGCCGCCAGCGTGCCACCGGTGGTCATCTGGGCCGCCGTCAACCGGTAGAGACGGTAAACGCCGGTGGCTGCGTTGCTGTCGGCCGCCAGGGTGTAGAGATCGCCGTTGCTGACGCAGGAAATGTCGCCAGAACCGAACGTCGGAATGTTGTTGACGACGATGGTTCGCACCAGGGCGCGGGTGTTGGGGTTGATCTCGTAGATCTCGAAGCCCACGCCACCGGAGCTGCCATTGCCGGCGATGTACCAGCGCCCGTTGGGACAGAAGGTGGAGCGAAGAATGTCAGCGGTGACCGGCGCCGTGACCGCGCCCAGGTTGGTGGCCACGCCGGTGGCCGGGTTCCAGGTGGCGATGCGCGGCGTGGTGGTGGCCGTCCGCTCGACCATGTACAGCAGGCCGTTGAGCGGGCTCACCGCCATGGCGGAGGACTCATAACCCACTTGGGCAGAGTAGTTGCCCGCCACCGCAGGCAGCGTGGCCACCCCGGTGTTGGGGTTGATGATGTAGGTCTGGGTGCGGGAAATGCCGTAGGCCACCTGGGCCTGGCTGAGGCCTGCCGCCAGCAGCAGGCATGCGCTGAGCAGCCATTTCCCGATTGAGAGCCAAGAGGTTCGCATGGTGAGGTGTGGCATGGGTGGATGGATCTTGACTTCTTGAGCCCGATCGACACGAACAGGCGGCGCTTCACGCGCCAGCATGTGACCAAAAAGTACTCTTATGGTAACCCGGGAATGTCACAGCAGACACTCAGGACGCACCGTGCGCTGCATTTCTGGCCCCATGTGTGCCAAATTCGCCATGGGGGGCGACACGAACCCCGCTCAGGCGAAAACGCCGGCCGTGTCCTGCAGACGGCTGGACAGATCTCCCAGGTGGTGCAGGGTGTCGCCAAAGCCCATTTCCAGCTGGGTGAGCTTCTTGAAGTGGTGGCTGATGATGTACTCGTCGGTCACGCCGATGCCGCCATGCAGCTGCACCGCCTGCTGGCCAACGAAGCGCATGCTCTGACCGAGCTGGACCTTGGCACGGGCCATGGCACGGCGGCGCTCATCGGGCGCAGCGTTGAGCTTGAGGCTGGCGTAGTAACTCATGGACCGGGCCAGCTCCAGCTGCATTTTCATGTCGGCCACGCGGTGGCGCAGGGCCTGGAAACTGGCAATGGCCACGCCGAACTGCTTGCGGGTGTTCATGTAGTCGACGGTGATCGCCAGCACCTTGTCCATCACACCCACCGCTTCCGCGCACTGGGCGGCGATGCCGATGGCCACCGCGTGTTCCAGCACGCTCAGACCCTCCAGCGAGACCAGGGCGGCGGGTGTGTCCTCTAGGATCACTTCGGCGGCACGGCTGCCGTCTTGTGTGAGGTATCCCCTGGTGTGCACGCCGTTGGCGCCGCGCTCCACCAGAAACAGCGCCAACCGACCGCCTGCCATGGCAGGGACCAGAAAGGCATCGGCACAGTCACCCGCCGCCACCACGCTCTTGGTGCCTGACACCGTCCAGCCGCCGTTGTTCTGAGCCGCGGTGGTGGAGCAGCGATCCAGGTGGTAGCGCGCCTGGCGCTCCTGGTGCGCCAGCACCACCAGCGACCCGCCCGAGGCGATGCCCGGCAACCACTGGGTTTGCAAGGCATCGGGCGCGCTGCCCGCCAGCACAGCCCCGGCGATCAGTGCATGGACCACCGGCTCCAGCACCAGGCCACTGCCCAGCGCCTCCATCACCACCATGCCTTCGACCGGCCCCATGCCCATGCCGCCCTGCGATTCCGGTACATACAGCCCGGTCAGGCCAAGCTCGGCCAGTTCGGCATAAGCCGCTCGGTCAAAACCGCCTGCTGCCACGATGGCGCGGCGGCGCTCGAAGCTGTAGCCCTTGTCGACCCACTTGCGCACCGCGTCGCGCAGCTGTTCCTGGTCGTCGGAAAAATCGAAGTCCATGGGGGTTCCTTAGCCGAGCACGGTTTGCGCCACGATGTTGCGCTGAACTTCGTTCGAGCCGCCGTAGATCGTGGTTTTGCGCATGTTGAAATAGGTCGAGGCCAGGGGGGCGTTGCCCACCACACCGCCGGGAAAGTCGCCTTGCCAGCCCGCTTCCATGGCTTCCTCGATGAACGGCAGGGCAAACGGGCCCGCGGCGAGCATCATGAGCTCGGCGTAGCGCTGCTGGATCTCGCTGCCGCGGATCTTGAGCAGGCCGGCGATGTCGAGCGAGTTCTTGCCCGATTTCTCGGCACTCAGGACGCGCAGCACCAGCATCTCCAGCGCCACCACGTCCACCTCCAGCAGCGCGATCTGGTCGCGGAAGCGTTGGTCGTCCCACACGCCCTCGGTCTTGGCGATGCGCTTGAGGCGCTCCAGCTCGCGCTTGGCGCGGTTCACGTCGGCGATGTTGGTGCGTTCGTGGCTCAGCAAGTGCTTGGCGTAGGTCCAGCCCTTGTTCTCTTCGCCGATCAGGTTCTCGGCCGGCACCACGACGTTGTCGAACCAGACCTCGTTGACCTCGCATTCGCCATCCAGCAGCCTGATGGGCCGCACGCTGACGCCGGGCGACTTCATGTCGATCAGCAGAAAGCTGATGCCGGTCTGCGGCTTGCCCTCGTTGCTGGTGCGCACCAGGCAGAAGATCCATTCGCCGTATTGGCCGAGTGTGGTCCAGGTCTTCTGGCCATTGACCAGGTAGGTGTTGCCCTGGCGTTCGGCGCGGCATTTGACGGAGGCCAGGTCCGAACCCGAGCCCGGCTCGCTGTAGCCCTGGCTCCACCACACCTCGCCGCTGGCGATGCCGGGCAGGAAGCGCTTTTGCTGTTCCCGGTTGCCAAAAGCCATGATCACCGGCGCCACCATCACCGGGCCAAACGGCACCACGCGCGGCGCACCGGCGAGCGCGCATTCTTCTTCAAACAGGTGCTTCTGCACCGCGGTCCAGCCCGGGCCTCCAAATTCCTTGGGCCAGCCCCAGCCGAGCCAGCCCTTGGCGCCCAGGATCTTGGCCCAGCGCTGCATGTCGTCGCGGCTCAGGCGCAGGGCGTTGTGCACCTTGTGGGCAATGTCGGCGGGCAAGTGGCCCTTGACCCAGGCGCGAATCTCGTCTCGAAACGCCTGCTCTTCGGGCGTGAATGCCAAATCCATGTGTGTCTCCTGGTGCGGGTTTGCCGCTGGCCGGGCAGGCGTGTCTGACCGGGCGCTGAAGTTTGGCACGACCGTTCGTTTCAGTCCTGTCCGGGCTGCGACAGACCAAGCTGCTCGTGCAGGTTTTGCAGCTGGTCCTGCAACAGGGCCACCGTGTTCTCCAGTTGGGCGATGCGGCGGGTGAGCGCGATCACCTCGTCCTCGGTGGCGCCCGAAGCGCCAGGCGTCGCGCTGCTGGCCAGCGCGCTGGTGTCCACCGGCCCGCACAACAGGTGGGCCCAGCGCTGCTCGCGGGCGCCGGGCGCGCGCGGCAGCTTCACCACCAGCGGGCCGCCTTTTTCAGGCGATCGGTCCTGCAGTTCCTCCAGGAAGGCGTCGACCGATCGGGCACACCGACCGCGCGCATGAAGTTGTGCTCGTGCCGCGTGACGCGCCCGCCGCTGGTTTCAAACACCAGGTGCAACTGGCGCAGGTTTTCCAGCGCCTCCACCACCAGCGCGTCGGGCAGTTGCATCACCGGCTCGCGGCTGGACTTCTGGTTGCAGCCGGTCACCAGGCTGTTGAGGGTGAGTGGGTAGCTGTCGGGCACGGTGCGCGCTTTTTCCATCAGCGTGCCGAGCACTCGGGCTTCGGCGGACGAGAGCGGTCGTTGCTCGAAATCGTGGGTTCGGGCGGTGGGGCTGTGGTTGGGGGTCATTACACTTCTCGGCCATGTCTGGCGTGAACAAAAACATCGTTATTCTGATCTCTGGCAGCGGCTCCAACATGGCCGCCATCGTGCAGGCGGCCCGGCAGCGGCAATGGAACGAGCGCTTCGGCGCGCAGGTGGCGGCGGTGATCAGCAACAAAGCCGATGCACAAGGACTTGTCATCGCCCGGGAGCTGGGCATCGCCACCGCCGCACTGGACCACAAAGGCTTTCCAACCCGCGAAGCCTTCGACGCCGCGCTGATGGCCGAGATCGACCGCCATCGGCCTTCGCTGTTGGTGCTGGCCGGTTTCATGCGCATCCTCACGCCCGGCTTTGTGGCGCACTACGAAGACCGCTTGGTCAACATCCACCCCAGCCTGCTGCCCGCCTTCACCGGCCTCAACACCCATCAGCGCGCCATCGACATGGGCTGCAAGTTCGCCGGCGCCACGGTGCACCGCGTGACCTCCGAGCTCGACCACGGCGAGATCCTCGATCAGGCGGTGGTGCCGGTGCTGCCCGGCGACACCGCCCAGACGCTCTCCGCGCGGGTGCTGACGCAGGAACACATCATGTATCCGCGTGCGGTGGAGCGTTTGCTCACACGGATGGACTGAGACAGTCAGTCCCACCGTTCAACGAAGGGCAGTCAACGCAGAACGCGGTAGAACCGGCTTTGCCGGGCCGCTCGCGTTGCCCCCTGGGGGGTGACGGGCGAAGCCCGGCGCGGGGGGTCACATGGAGCGGTGGAACACCAGCCCCGCATGCTCCCGCATCGCGTGGAATTTGATCTTCGGCCAGTTGGCTTCCACCGCGCGCAGCGTGGCCGCGTGGTCCACCAGCAGGGTGGGCGCGTCCACGGCATCCAGGGCCACGCGGTGGCTGTTGGCGTCGATGAATTTCTTGAGCTCGATCTCGCCGCCGTCTTCGGGCGCACAGGTCACCCAGCGCGCCACCTGGTAGGGGCTGTTCATGATGCGGGCCTTGACGCCGTATTCGTGTTCCAGCCGGTGCGCCACCACCTCGAACTGCAGCTGGCCCACGGCCCCCAGCAACAGCACCGAGCCCGCCACCGGGCGGAACACCTGGATCGCGCCTTCTTCACCCAGCTGCGTGAGGCCGGCGCGCAGCTGTTTGCTGCGCAGCGGGTCGGCCACCTCCACGCTGCGGATGATTTCGGGCGCGAAGAAGGGCAGGCCAGTGAATTGCAGGCTTTCGCCCTCGGTCAGCGTGTCGCCGAGCTGCAGCACACCGTGGTTCGGGATGCCGATGATGTCGCCGGCAAAGGCCTCGTCGAGCAGCTCGCGCCGCTGCGACAAAAAACTCACCACAGTGTTGGGTCGCAAGTCCTTGCCGCTGCGCACCACACGCAATTTCATGCCGCGTTCGAAATGACCGCTGGCCACGCGCACAAAAGCGATGCGGTCGCGGTGTGCCGGGTCCATGTTGGCCTGGATCTTGAACACCACGCCGGTGAACTTGTTCTCTTCCGGGTGCACCACGCGCTGGATGGCGGGCCGGTCGCCCGGGGGCGGTGCCAGGTCCACCAGCGCATCCAGCACTTCGCGCACGCCGAAGTTGTTGACCGCCGAGCCGAACAGCATGGGCGTCTGTCTGCCGGCCAAAAACTGTTCTTCTTCAAAAGCGGGCGATGCGCCCTCGACCAGTTCAAGCTCGCCTCTGGCCTGTTCGAACTCGGCACCGAAACGTTTCACGCTCTCGGGGTTGTCGAGTCCTGCCAGCACATCCTCATCGCCGCCACGCCGGTCTTCACCGGCGGCAAACACGCGCATCTGGTCGGTGCGGCGGTCGTACACGCCACGGAAGGTCTTGCCCATGCCCACCGGCCAGGTGAACGGCACCACCGTCATGCCCAGTTCGCGCTCGATCTCGTCCATCAGGTCCAGCGGGGCCTGCACCTCGCGGTCCATCTTGTTGACGAAGGTGAGGATGGGCGTGTTGCGCGCGCGGCAGACCTGCAGCAGGCGCCGCGTCTGCGGTTCAACCCCGTTGCCGGCGTCGATCACCATCAGAGCCGCGTCCACCGCGGTCAGCACGCGGTAGGTGTCTTCGCTGAAGTCCTGGTGGCCCGGGGTGTCGAGCAGGTTGATCACGCAGTCGCGGTATTCCATCTGCATCACCGAGGATGCGACCGAAATGCCGCGCTGCTTTTCGATCTCCATCCAGTCGGACGTGGCGTGCCGCGCGGCCTTGCGTGCCTTCACCGATCCGGCAATGTTGATGGCGCCCGAGAACAGCAGCAGCTTCTCGGTCAGGGTCGTTTTACCGGCGTCGGGGTGGGAAATGATGGCGAAGGTGCGGCGACGCTTCACCTGGGTCGAAATTTCGGACATAGCCCATGATTATCAACCCCCCTGCGCCGCTGCGCGGCTTCCCCCCCTGGGGGGACGATGCCTGTGGCCGGGCGAAGCCCGTTCCACGGCATCCTTGGCTTGAAGGCACCGCGCGCCGGAGGTGTCTGCGGAGTGCGTGCCTGTTCCAGTGGCCCCGTGGAACGGGCTTCGCCCGGCCACAGGGGTCGTCCCCCCTCGAAGCGCCGCAGGCGCGCCACGGAGGGGGGAAGCCGCATCAGCGGCGCAGGGGGGAGAATGCGGGTATGCACCCCAAAGCCCTTCTGGACGAATGTTCTAACCTGATCGAACAGGTCTTCAAGTTTGACCACCCCGCCGACGCCGTGGTGGCCCGTTTCTTCCGCGAAAACCGTTCTCTGGGACCGCGCGAGCGTGCCACGCTGAGCGACACCGTTTACGCCACCCTGCGCGAGCGCCTGAAGTTCGAGTGG
>JALOSH010000222.1 GCA_025458545.1 Hydrogenophaga sp. | reverse complement strand
AAGAATCGAAAAACCCCTTGACGAATCAAGGGGTTATCGAAAGCCTAGTCTAGGCGATTGGGATATGAGCTCTGGCCGGAACGCAGCGGCCAGGCTGTTGGTGCCCAGCACCAGTCTAGGCGATTGGGATATGAGCTCTGGCCGGAACTGGGCGGCGCCACCATGCCCGAGACCTGGTAGTCTAGGCGATTGGGATATGAGCTCTGGCCGGAACTGGTTGCCGGTTCCTGCGGTGACTTGCTCGAGTCTAGGCGATTGGGATATGAGCTCTGGCCGGAACATGCCGGTCGAGCAGGTCAACACCGACACCAGTCTAGGCGATTGGGATATGAGCTCTGGCCGGAACCAATGAACTCCCAGCAGCTCAGCATGCCGAAGTCTAGGCGATTGGGATATGAGCTCTGGCCGGAACTGGGTCAATTGCCAGGGCTGCGGCATTGCCTCGCTGCGCTTGCAATGCCGCAGCCCTGGCAATTGACCCCGCGCTCCGCGCATTGTTAATCAAGAAGGAACCAGGACGCATTGGCCGAGCGCATTCAATGCGCCTGATCCCAGTTAGCGCCCACGCCCACCTCGGCCAGCAGCGGCACCTGGAGTTCGGCGACGCCCGCCATGAGGCGCGGAATCTCGGATTTGAGCCAGTCGACCTCCGCCAAGGGCACTTCAAACACCAGTTCGTCGTGCACCTGCATGATCATCCGGGTGCCTTTGCCCTGCGCGTCCAGCGCTTGCTGCACCGCCACCATGGCCAGCTTGATCAGGTCGGCCGCCGTGCCTTGCATGGGGGCGTTGATGGCCTGGCGTTCCAGCCCGGCGAGGCGGGCGCCTTTTTCGTTCTGGATGCCGGGCAACACCAGGCGGCGGCCAAACACGGTTTCCACATAGCCCTGGGCCTTGGCCCGGGCGCGGGTGTCGTCCATGTATTGCTTCACACCCGAGAAACGGTCGAAGTAGCGGTCGATGTAGGTTTTGGCGGCGGCGTTTTCGATGCCCAGCGACTTGGCCAAGCCGAAGGTGCCCATGCCGTAGATGAGGCCGAAGTTGATGGTCTTGGCGTAGCGGCGCTGTTCGTTGCTGACCTCAGCCGGCGTGATGCCAAACACCTCGGCGGCGGTGGCGCGGTGCACGTCAATGCCTTCGTGGAAGGCTTTGAGCAGGGCAGCGTCGCCGCTGAGGTGGGCCATGATGCGCAGCTCGATCTGCGAATAGTCGGCGCTGGCGATGACGCTGCCCGGCGGTGCCACAAAGGCTTCGCGCACCTTGCGGCCTTCCGCGGTGCGGATGGGGATGTTCTGCAGGTTCGGGTCGTTGCTGGAAAGGCGCCCGGTGACGGCCACGGCCTGCGCGTAGTGGGTGTGCACGCGGCCGGTGCGCGGGTTGGCGAGCTGGGCGAGTTTGTCGGTGTAGGTGCCCTTGAGTTTGCTCAGCGAGCGATGCTCCAGGATCTTGGCGGGCAAAGGGTAGTCCTCCGCCAGTTTCTCCAGCACCTCTTCGTCGGTGCTGCGGGCACCGGTGGCGGTTTTCTTGACCACGGGCAGGCCCAGTTTGTCGAAGAAGATTTCGCCCAGTTGTTTGGGGCTGGCGAGGTTGAAGGGCTGGCCCGCGATCTCATAGGCCTCTTGCTCCAGCGCATGGATGCGCTGGCCGAGTTCGTGGCTCTGTTTGGCGAGGGTGGGCGCGTCGATCAGCACGCCGTTGCGCTCGATGCGGTAGAGCGTTTCGCTGCTGGCAATTTCAAGCTCGTAGATGAACCTGAGTTTGGCGTCGGCCTCGATCTGCGGCCAGAGCACGCGGTGCACGTCGAGCGTCTGGTCGCTGTCTTCGCACGAGTATTCGGCCGCCTTGGCCACGTCGACCTGCGCAAACGGGATCTGGTGCGCGCCTTTGCCGCAGAGGTCTTCGTAACCGATGCCGCTGCGGCCCAGGTGACGCTCGACCAGGCTGCTCAAACCGTGGGGTTTGTGCACCTCGAGCACATAGCTTTGCAGCATGGTGTCGTGCGCATAGCCCTGCACTTCGATGCCGTGGTTGGCGAAGACGTGGCGGTCGTATTTGATGTGCTGGCCGAGCTTCTTTTTCGCCGGATTTTCCAGCCAGGATTTGAGCTTCGCCAGCACCTCGTCGAACGGCAGTTGCTGGGGTGCGTCGGGGCCTTCGTGCTTGAGCGGGATGTAGGCGGCCTCGCCCGGGGTCACGCTGAAGCTGATGCCCACGATCTGCGCCACCATGTCGTCGAGCGAGGTGGTTTCGGTATCCACCGCCACCAGCTCGGCGGCTTCGACCTTGGCGAGCCATCGGTTGAAGGCGTCCCAGGTGAGGACGGTGTCGTAGGCCAGCTGGCTGGCGCGCGACGCGGCGGGAGCCGGTTCGGCAAACAGGTCGTCGGTGCCGCCGCTCGCGGCGGCAGGCGCAGGTGCGGGCGCATCCCCGCCACCGAGCGCTTTGGCCAGGCCCTTGAAGCCATAGGTGTCGTAGAAAGCGCGCAACGCTTCTTTCTGCGGCTCCCCCATGCGGATGGCGTCGAGCGCGGGCATGTTGGGCACCCAGCCGTCGAGGTCGCAGTCGGTCTTGATGGTGAGCAACTGGCGGCCGATGGGCAGCCAGTCCAGGGCCTTGCGCAGTTTCTCGCCCACGGCGCCCTTGATCTGGTCGGCGTTGGCGATCAGCGCGTCCACAGAGCCGTGTTCCTGCAGCAGCTTGACGGCGGTCTTTGGGCCCACGCCGGGCACGCCCGGCACGTTGTCGACCTGGTCGCCCACCAGCATCTGGTAGTCGAGCATGAGCCGCGCGGGCACGCCGAACTCGGCCTCCACCCCGGCCAGGTCGCGCACCTTGCCGCTCATGGTGTCGATGATGGCGATGTGTTCGTTGACCAGCTGGGCCAGGTCTTTATCGCCGCTTGAGATGATGACTTCGATGCCTTGCTGCGCGGCGGCCACGGCCAGGGTGCCGATCACGTCGTCGGCCTCCACGCCGGGCACGTCGAGCACCGGCCAGCCCAGCAGCCGCACCACCTCGTGGATGGGGGTGATCTGGCTGCGCAGGTCGTCGGGCATGGGGCTGCGCTGGGCCTTGTACTCGGGGTAAAGGGCGTCGCGGAAGGTTGGGCCCTTGGCGTCGAACACGCAAGCGGCGTAGGCAGCGGGGTGGTCCTTCAACAGCTTCTGCATCATGTTGATGAGGATGCGGATGGCGCCTGTCTTCTGCACCGTGCCGTCGGGCAGGGTGGTGCTCATGGCGTCCCCGCCGGCAAAGAAGGCGCGGTAAAGGTAGCTGGAACCGTCCACCAGCAGCAGGGTGGGCTTGGGGTTGGGCGTGGTGGCGTCGGACATGGAGCCATTGTCGGGGAATCCACCCGGGCAGCCCTGCGCCGCACCGGGTGGCAGCGCCTGCCTACAATCGGGCATGCTGTTTTTTCGCCTCTCCCCGCTGGCGCTGTGTCCACTGGCCCTGAGCATGGCCCTGGCCCTGCCAGCCCTTGCTCAAACCGGCCCGGCTCCCCTGCCCGCGGCCGAAGCCCCAGCGGCGCAGCCGGGCGACCAGCGCATCGAGCGCATTCGGCACGAAGACGCGCTGACCCGGGTGGACGAGCTGCGGGTGGGCGGCCAGACGCGCAGCATCACCGTGAGCCCCAAAACCGGTGCTCCCGCCTACGAGATCGCGCCCCTGCCGGGTGCCGACAGCCCGGCCGATGCGCGCAACGGCAGCGCTGGCAAAAGCCGCTGGCGCATCCTGAATTTCTGACCTGCTCGACTCTTCTTCATGGCCGTTTACACCGAAGTCCCCTTTACTGACGCCGCCGCGCTCATGGAGCGCCTGAACCTGGGGGTGCTGACCGGGCTGCGCGGCATCCAGGGCGGGATCGAGAACACCAACTACTTCGTCACCTGCGAGCAGGACGGCGCCACGCAAGAGCACGTGCTCACGGTGTTCGAACGGCTGGGTTTTGACCAGCTGCCCTACTACCTGCACCTCATGAAGCACCTGGCGGGCAAGGGCATTCCGGTGCCCGGCCCGGTGGCCGACGCGCAGGGCGCGCTTCTGCACACCCTGCAAGGCAAACCCGCTGCCGTGGTGGACAAGCTGCGCGGCCGCAGCGAGCTGGCCCCGACCGAAAACCACTGCCGCGCGGTGGGCGACATGCTCGCGCGTATGCACCTGGCCGGGCGCGACTTCGCCATGAGCCAGCCCAACCTGCGCGGCCTGCCGTGGTGGAACGAAACCGTGCCGGTGGTGCTGCCGCACCTGAGCGCCAGCCAGAGCGCCCTCATCCGCACCGAACTGGCGTTCCAGAACCACCTGGCCGCCAGCGCCGCCAGTGCCGCCTTGCCGCGCGGGCCGGTGCACGCGGATCTGTTCCGCGACAACGTGATGTTCGAGGACGGTGCGCTCACCGGCTTCTTCGACTTCTACTTCGCCGGCCACGACAGTTTTGTGTTCGACCTGGCGGTGTGCCTGAACGACTGGTGCATCCGCCACGCCAGCGACGAAAGCGACGGCCAGCACGACGAGGCCCGCGCCCAGGCCATGCTCGCGGCCTACCAGGCGGTGCGGCCGCTCAGCGCGGCCGAACGCCAGTTGCTGCCGGCCATGCTGCGCGCGGGTGCGCTGCGGTTCTGGCTGTCGCGCCTGTGGGACTGGCACCTGCCGCG
>JALOSH010000221.1 GCA_025458545.1 Hydrogenophaga sp. | reverse complement strand
GGCCAAGTTACCGTCATCGCGGTAGGTCAGGAACACGCGGGCCAGGCCGAAGTCATAGGAACCGGCCAGCTGGTTCACAGCCTTGGGCTTGAGCAGGGCACCTGTGCCAGCGCCTTTGTAGTTGGTGAAAGTGGCCACGATGGGGCCTGCTGCGTAGCGCAGAGCGATACCGGTGCCAGCGCTGGCACCACCCAGTTCGGCAGGAGCGTACTCCACCTGAACCTGGAAACCACCCATGACCGGGGTGTGGTACTGCACGCCGTTGTTCACGTAGACCGAGTTGCCGGCGTTGGCCACCATGTTGGACAGCAAAGTATTCCTCACACCCTTGGTGCCGTTGGCGAACAGGGCGTTGGCAAACAGCGTGTTGGCCGGACGGCCCATGCGGAAGGTGCCGAAGCCGCCGGTGACGCCAACGAACATGCCGTTGTTACCCAGCACGGTGCCGGTCGTGCCGGTGGACAGACCACCAGCGGTGCCGTCATCGGGGTTGAAGGAAGTGGACACCTGGAACACGGCGTTCATGCCGCCGCCGAGGTCTTCGGTGCCACGCAGGGTCCAGTTGCTGGTGCCGTTGCGGTTGCTGGTCATGCGGGTGGCATCACCAGACCAACGCTTTTCCAAGCCGGTTTCGACCTGGCCCGACAGGGTGACGGAGGACTGAGCGAAGGCTGCGCCGGTAACTGCCACGGCGGCCAGGGCGATCAGGGTCTTTTTCATTGAGGGAATCTCCAAGGTTAAAAAGAGGCCGGGGGTCTTGTGCCACCGAACCAACCCCCGGTTGGGAAGTTGTTTCGAATTGCACCAGAATGCACTGCCCACCGCCATGAAAATGAATCCTTTTGTGGGTAAACCCTGATCGTTTGTTGCATCATGACGACATCCCAAAGGACTCCAAAATATTCTGCCCGTCGAACTCGATGCCACCGGGTCGCTGTGCGGATCGCTACTGCGTCCACATGGCCCAACAGCCTGTGAAAGAACGACGGCATTTCAAAAAGGACCACACCATGCAGCTCGACCCTTTCCTGACCGCCGCCGACTCGGCATTGCGCACCCTGTTCGTGGCGCCCAGGGCATCCCGCTCGTGTCCCACCTTGCCGGAAAGCGCGGACACACCGCTGAGCGAAGCCGACCGTCGGCTGGCCGGGGCTTTGATGCGGGTCAACCATGTGGGCGAGGTGTGTGCGCAGGCGCTGTACACCTCTCAAGCCCTGGCCGCGCGGCGGTCGGGCGCCGGCAACGAAGCGCTGGCGCAGCAGCTGGAAGCGGCGGGCCGCGAAGAAACCGACCACCTGGCCTGGACGCAGCAGCGGCTGGACGAGCTCGGCGCGAGGCCTTCCCTGCTGAACCCGCTGTGGTACGCGGGTGCCTTTGGTCTGGGTTTGCTGGCGGGTCGGTTCGGCCGGGGGGTCAGCCTGGGTTTTGTGGTGGAAACCGAGCGCCAGGTAGAGGCCCATCTGGCGAGCCACATGGACCGGCTGCCGGCGGGTGACCATGCCTCACGCGCCATCGTGGCGCAAATGAAGGATGATGAAGCCCGCCACGCGCGAGAGGCCCAGACGGCCGGGGCCACCGAGTTACCGGTACCTGTGAAGGGTTTGATGCAATTGGCGGCCAAGGTCATGACGACCGTGGCACACCGCGTCTGAAAAGCTCAGCGCTTTTCGCTCAGGCCGTTCAAGCCTCGATCAGCTCGAACCCGGTGGTGATGGCCGCCGTTTTGCCGAGCATGATGCTGGCCGAGCAATATTTTTCGTGGCTCATGGCGATGGCGCGCTCCACTGCGGCGGCGGGGATGCCTTTGCCGGTCACGGTGAAGTGCATGTGGATCTTGGTGAAAACCTTGGGGTCGGTCTCGGCGCGCTCGGTGGTGAGTTTGACGCTGCAGCCGCGCACGTCGTGCCGGCCCCTCTTCAAGATCAGCACCACGTCGTAAGCGGTGCAGCCGCCGGTACCGGCCAACACCGTTTCCATGGGGCGGGGCGCCAGGTTGGCGCCGCCGTTGTCAGGTTTGGCGGCGTCGGGCGCGCCGTCCATGGTCAGCACATGGCCACTGCCGGTTTCGGCCACAAAACCCATGGCTGAGCGGGTACCGGTGGCGCCGGTCCAGGTGACGGTGCATTCCATGCAGAGGGTCCTGATGTGACATTGGTTACGGTTTTTCGAACAAGCTCACTAAAAGATAGCAAAAAGAGCTCGTTCGCGCTGCTCGCATGTTGCATTGCAGCATGGCTTCGATATACTCCCGGCATTGTATTGAAGGTTGTCTCCTCTACCCTCCACGGGTGGATTTAAACCCGGACCGGTTCTGCCAGTCCGGGTTTTTTTTGCCTTTTTTGGCCTTTCGCCCGCTGGATATGATGGGCGCCCAAGGAAACACCATGCCCGCCCGTCCGAAGAAACCCGCCCCCGCCGCAGCCACGTCATCGCCCGTCACCGCGCTCGGGCCCGCCGACTACCTTAAAAAGATCCTGACCGCACGGGTGTACGACGTGGCGGTGGAGTCGGCGCTGGAGCCCGCCAAAAACCTGAGCCGCCGCCTGCACAACACGGTGCTGCTCAAGCGCGAAGACCAGCAACCAGTGTTCAGCTTCAAGCTGCGCGGCGCCTACAACAAAATGGCGCACCTGACGCCGACCCAGCTGAAGAAGGGCGTGATCTGCGCTTCGGCCGGCAACCATGCGCAGGGCGTGGCGCTCGGCGCCAGCAAGCTGGGCACGCGGGCGGTGATCGTGATGCCGACCACCACGCCGCAGGTGAAGGTGGACGCGGTGCGGGCGCTTGGCGGCGAGGTGGTGCTGCACGGCGACAGCTATTCGGACGCCTACACGCACGCGGTGGGGCTGCAAAAGAAGCAGGGACTCACCTTTGTGCACCCGTTTGACGATCCGGACGTGATCGCAGGCCAGGGCACGATCGCCATGGAGATCTTGCGCCAGCTCCAGAGCCTGGGCTCGGACCACCTGGACGCCGTTTTTGTGGCCATCGGCGGCGGCGGCCTGATCTCGGGCGTGGCCAACTACATCAAGGCGGTTCGGCCCGAGATCAAGGTGATCGGCGTGCAGACCAAGGATTCCGACGCGATGCTGCGGTCGGTGAGCGCGGGCGGGCGCGTGACGCTGTCCGACGTGGGCCTGTTTGCCGACGGCACGGCGGTGAAGCTGGTCGGTGAGGAAACCTTCCGCATCGCCAGCGGCCTGGTGGACGAGTTTGTGGTGGTCGACACCGACGCGGTGTGCGCGGCGATCAAGGATGTGTTTGTGGACACGCGCAGCATCGTCGAGCCGTCGGGCGCGATGGCGGTGGCCGCGGTGAAGCAGTACGTGGCGAAGCACAAGACCCGGGGCGAGACCTACGCCGCCATCCTGTGCGGCGCGAACATGAACTTCGACCGCCTGCGCTTTGTGGCCGAGCGCGCCGAGGTGGGCGAAGAGCGCGAGGCGCTGCTGGCGGTGACGATCCCCGAAGAGCGCGGCAGCTTCAAGCGTTTTCTGGAAACCATCGGCGGCCTGCCCGGCGGGCCGCGCAACGTGACCGAGTTCAACTACCGCATCGGCAACGCCCAGGTGGCGCACGTGTTCGTGGGTCTGACCACCCACGGCAAGGGCGAGTCCACCAAGATCGCGGCCCATTTCAAGCGCCAGGGTTTTGAGGCGCTGGATCTGACGCACGACGACCTGGCCAAGGAACACATCCGCCACATGGTGGGCGGTCATTCGCCCCTGGCGGAAGACGAACGCCTGCTGCGCTTCGTGTTCCCCGAGCGGCCCGGCGCGCTGCTGAAGTTCCTGAGCCTGATGCGCCCGGGCTGGAACATCAGCCTGTTTCACTACCGCAACCAGGGCGCTGATCACGGTCGTATTCTGGTCGGGCTGCAAGTGCCCGCCAAAGACGACAAGGTGTTTGTGAAGTTCCTGCACACCTTGGGGTATCCGTTCGTCGAGGAAACACACAATCCGGTGTACCGTCTGTTCCTCAAAAGCTGAACACCGCCCCGATGCTGATCAGACCGTTCCCTGTTCACGACGACGATTCGGCGTCGGTTGCACGAACGGCTGGTTTGCGCCTGCCGGTGATCAGGCCCACGGCCGACACGGTGTTCAACCTGTCGGTGCAGCAACGCCTGGAACGCAGCGATCTGCGCGAACACGCACTGGGCCGCCTGGAATCGCTGGTGTTGCAGCTGGCCCGCATCCAGAAGGGCGAGTTGGGCCAGGTGAAATCGCTGGTTTTTGATGCGCCGCAAATGGTGGTGTTTGCGGGCGACCACGGCATTGCGGACGAAGGTGTGTCGCTGTTCGCACAAGACACCACCCGCCTGCGGGTGCTGGCCATGTTGCAAGGCACCGCCAGCGTGAACGCGCTGGCCGGGTTGCAAGGGTTTGAACTCACGGTGGTGGACGCCGGAGTGGCCTCGCACATTGTCCTGCCCGAAGGCGGCGACTCGCGGGTGTCCCTGCAGCTGCGCAAGATCGGTTACGCCACGCGCAACATGGTGCTCAGTCCCGCGATGTCGGTCGCGCAGGCGGTGGCGGCGCTGCACGCGGGCATGGACGTGGTGAAACACCTGCCGGGCAATGTGCTGGCCTTGGGCGACGTGGGCGTGGGCAGCACCTCGTGTGCAGCGTTGTTGCTGTCGCGCCTGTGTGGTGTGCCGTTGGCCGACGCCTGTGGTCGCGGCAGCGGTTTGGACGACACCCAGTTGCGGCACAAGCTGGAAAAGTTGTTTGCCGCCGCCAGTCGACACCGCAAAGCCACCCAGGCGCTGGACGCACTGGCGACCATGGGTGGTTTTGAAATCGCCATGATGGCCGGTGCCATGCTGCAAGCCGCCAGCGAGCGGCGCGTGGTGCTGGTGGATGGTTTTGTGGCAGGCGCTGCGGCCCTGGTGGCGCGCGGCCTGTCACCGGCGGTGACGGACTATCTGGTGTTCACCCACCGTTCGGCCGAGCCGGGCCACCGCCTGCTGCTG
>JALOSH010000220.1 GCA_025458545.1 Hydrogenophaga sp. | reverse complement strand
GACGATGCCGAAGGTCTCGAACAGGCTGCCCAGCACGAAGGCGTCGGCCGCGGCGTAGGCCGCAGGCAACTGGTCGTGAGGCAGCGAGTCGAAGTGCACACGCTCGCCCAGCAGATCCCGGCCCAGCGCGCGTATGGCGGCCGAGTCTTCGCTTTCCTGGCCCACGATGGCCAAGTGCAACCCATCGCCGGCCGCTGCCACTTCGCGGATGACATGGTCCATGCGCTTGTGCCAGTAGCAGATGGTGCCCACGCTGATGAGCAGCGTGGCGTCGGCCGGGATGCCGTGCCGTGCGCGGAAGTCGGTGGGTACGCCCGGGCGGAAGTGTTGGGTGTCCACCCCGTGCGGGATGAGAAAGCTGCGCCCCTTGAGGCTGTGCTTCAGGTTGAGGCCCGTGTGCTCCTGCACGAAGTCGCAGGGGGGCAGGTCGGCCGCCGGCATGGCGCCGCCGTTGGAGAACAGCAACGTCGGTGTCCTGCGGAACAGGTGGCGGTTGGCGTGGATCACGCGTGCCACGTCCCGATCCAGGCAGTGGATGACGTCGTAGCCGCCCTCGAGCAGCGGGCCCAGCGCAGCCCAGGCGAAGGTCTCGCACTCCACCCGTATGCGCTCCTGCCCCAGCGCCGAGGCCTGCCAGCGTGGTGACACGGGCAACTGCACGCCCTCCAGGCTGGCGGCGTCGCGCGGCACATGCGGCACGACGCGCTCACGGAGGCTGGCCGGGCCGCCACCCTTGAACAGCGTGATGTCCATGCTGTCTGCCAACAGGTCGAACAGACTCCGCGCAAAACTCTCGTGGCCGCGGAAGACGCGGCCAAGGCCAGGGCAGAGCAGGGCGACGCGACAGTGATTCATGGTGCGCTCACGGTGCTCACGATGGAAGCGTAACCACCACGAGACCCTTCTCTGCAGGCAGCGAGCGGGTCTTCAGAGTTGGGTCGTTCGCCAGCCACGCGGCCACCGTGGCTCTTTCCGCATCGCGGCCGGCATCGTCCAGATAGATCTCGGCCCCCCGCGCCAGCCGCGTTCGCAACCGCGCCAGTGCGGGCGCCCTGGCCATGGGTGCGGTGCTTTCTGGTGGGCCATCCACCACCAGCAACCCCACTTCTGCCAGTTCGGCAGGCAGAGCGCGCTCGTCGTACCAGGGCGCCTCGCCATCGCGGCTGGTCAACGGGGCCACCAGCACCGTTGCCCAGTCCTGCAATCCATGCTCGCGAAGCAGTTCACGTGTCCTTTCGGCGTAGTGCGCGTCGTGCTCCAGGCTCCACACATGCCCCTGGCCGTTCAATTGCAGGCAGCGCGCAGCCACGAGTGTCGATACGCCCGAGCTGCACTCAAGCATCGCGCGTGGCCGGCGTTGCCTGACAGCCCGTGCCACATGCAACAGGAAATCTGGGGAGCCGGCCCAGCCCCGCATGGCCGGCATGGGTGCGCTCAACTCCAGTGCATGCCTGAGCAATTCGGTGGCCTGCCATTGGCCGTACAAGGCCTCGGCTTCACGCCGTGCTGCTGCCGCGTCTTCCGCAATGGCGTACGAGGTTTGGTGTATCCGACGCACCTTGTGCAACACCACAGCAGACATAGCCAGTGCGGCCAAGCAGGAGGCCAAGAGCAGGTAATCGAGCATGAAGTGGCACCTAGTCGGTCAGAGTAGCTGTCGCGCCCGAACCGGGCGCATTTGTTGGGGTAGAGCGGGCGGTTGCACCCACTGACAGGAAATGAGCGCCGGCTTGGGCAGTCACCCGCGCGTGGCGTGCGATGCTTCTCCACTGTGCCAGGCAGCTCAGCGCTGCTCGCCAGTGGCCCGCCAGGCGCGGCAGACGCATGTCCAGCATGGTTTCCAGCAAAGGCATCAGCAGTCCCCGCACCATGAGCACCCGCCCCACGTAGGCGGAGCTGTGTCCAGGCACCTTGGCGGCAAGCAGCAGCCGTGAGTACGCCCAACGGGCTTCGCGTTCCACAGCTCCCAAAGGAGGTTGGCTGGGTGGTGGCCTGTACCGCACATGCGCCACCCGCACGCCAGGCACCAGTGCAAAGCGCACGCCCAGGTGGCGCCACCGAGCGAGGAGATCGTCGTCTTCGCCGTACATGAAGAACAGCGGGTCAAACCCGCCGGCGCGCAGGAAGGTCGTTGCGCGCACCAGCCAGACGGCGGCGTTGAGGCCGTGCACTTCGTAGAAGGGCTTCACCGTTCCGGCCACCAGGTCAGACAGATAGGGCCGTGCATGTGGGCATAGATAGGACAGCAAGGTGTTGGGGTCCGGCGCCAGCCCGTCGCGTTCCACCTGCAGCGGCGAGCAGGCGCCGATCTCGGGGTGGGCGTCCATGAAAGCTTGCAGCTGCTGCAGGCTACCGGGCGGCACGACGGTGTCCTGGTTGAGCAGCAGTACGTACGGCGCCCCGGCGGCAAGCGCCTCTGCGATTCCCACGTTGTTGGCGCGGCCGAAGCCCATGTTGTGGGGCAGCTCGGTCAGCAGCGCCTCTGGGCAATGTGCCCGAACCCAGCTTGCCGTGTCGTCGGTCGAGGCGTTGTCCAGCACTCGGATGCGCAGCCCCGCTTCGTTCTGCAACGAGCGCAAGCAGTCCTCGACACAGCCAAGGCCGTTGTAGGTGACGATGACGACGTCCATGCCCATGACAGCTCCCTCAAGGCTGCGGTTCACCAGGCCCGCCAAAGCGCAGGCGCTTGCGGATCGCACGGTAGGCGGGCTCCTGCGTCAGTGGGTGCCTGATCCGCTCGGCGGCCAACACTCCTAGTGCCACGCCGGCCGTCACGCACGCAAACACCCAGGCCAGGGGTAGGGGCTCGCCGGATCGGCCGCCGGCCAAGACCAGGTGCAGACCAGCTGGCAGTAGGACGCAAGCACTCACCACTGCCGAGGGCTTGAGCGTGTGCCACAACTGGTGCGCCAGTCCGGGCACGCCGCGGTTGCCCACCGCCAGGAAAATGGGCGCCGTGAGCACAGCTGAGCCCAGGAACGCCAGCGCCACCGCTTCCATGGAGCGGAACCCTATGGCCGCGGCCAGCACCAGCAGCAGCCGCAGCGGTTGCACCACGAACTCGGTGCGCGTGACCAGGTCGATTCGCCCCACGGCAATCAGCAGCGTCGGCACGAGGCTGTTGATTGCGCCAAAAGCCCCCGCCAGCGCGAACAAGGGCACCAGGGGCGCCGCGGCGTCCCACTGGGGGCCGAACAGCAGGCGCAGGGCTTCTAGCGCGTACAGGCTCAGCAGCCCATAGAAGGGCCAGGCGATGCTCGTGACCAGGGTCAGGCTGTGCCGGAACCGCGCATCGACTGCGTCGCCGCCCCGATGCGCCTGCGCGAACGCCGGCATGGCCACGTTGCGCACTGCGCCCATCACATCTCGGTGGAAAAGGTTCACCACCCCTTGCGCCCGGCTGATCATGGCCACGGCCTGGAACCCCATCACCTTGCCAACCACCAAATCGTTGGCGTCCATCGAAAGCGTGGTGACGACGCTGGTGGCAGCGCTTTGCCCGCCGAAGTTCAGCACCGGCCGCCACAGTGCCAGGCTGGGCCGATGCAGGCGGCGGTCTTTGGTGGCCAGCCACGTGCCGGCGGCCGTGGCCAGGTTGAGCACCACGGCCCCGATGGCCATGCTGTCGGCGCCCCAGCCGCGCCAGGCCAACAACACCGTGGTCGCCAGGCTCACGCTGCTGGCGCCCAGGGATACATACAACAGCGGCTTGAAGCGCATGGCGCGCCGAAGCAGCGCTAGCCTCACGGTGCAGAACGGAAGCACCAGAAAACTGAGCGAGGCGATCCGCATGGTCTGCGTCATGGCCGCTTCTCCGTAGAAGCGGGCCGCCCAGGGTGCGGCAAGGTACACCACGAGGAACAGGCCGCCACCCAGCAACAGCGATACGCCGAACGCCGTGCAAATATGCGAATCCGAGAGCTCCCTCTCCTGGATGAGGTAGCTCCCGATGCCGAAGTCGCGCAGCACGTGGGCGATCCCAATGACGGCCAGGGTCACCGAGTACTGGCCGATCTCGTGTGGAGTGAGCAGTCGGGCCAGGATCATGTTGCTGGCAAGCGCCAGCACGATGGAAAGGTAGCGCTCCAGGAACGACAGCGCTAGGGCTCGCCGAACGGTCGTCATCGGTCTGTCTGTCAGAACTCAGCCGCGCGCGCGGCCCCGGGCTGCTTCAAGCGGCGGCCTGCCGCTGGCTGCGTGCCTTGAGCGCGGCGCGTGCCGTGTTCAGCCACAGCTTGGGCCGGGTGGGGTGTTTGGCGAGCATGGCGCGGTAGGTGCGCAGGGCCAGAGCCGCATCGCCACGCAGCAGGTGGCCGTATGCATGGGCAATCTGCAGTTCGTCGAGGCGCCGGACCATCGCTGCCGGGTCGGCCTCGCTGCCGTCTGGCCCGCGAAGGCCGAAACGGTCGATGGCTGCCTTGACCACCTCGTACTCGTAGTTGATCTCACGCGGGCGGCGCGACACGCTGTTGGGCAGGATGCGGTACAGCGCGCCGATGCTGGCGAGCTTGGTGATGCGGCCCTCGCGCGAGGCGCGCAACCAGTAGTCGTAGTCGTCGCCGTTCCAGAGCCGCACGTCGAAGTCGCCCATGCGGCGGATGACGCTGGCCCGCATCATCACGGTGGTGGTGAGCAGTTCGCTGCCGAACAGCAGCCGTGGGTACAGC
>JALOSH010000219.1 GCA_025458545.1 Hydrogenophaga sp. | reverse complement strand
CTGGTGAGCAACCTGCGCGTATCGACTTTCGACAAATACAACCCGTTCACCCTGCGCGGCAGCGCGCCGGCCTATCTGTCGACCTTGATGTTCGACTCCCTGCTCACCGGTTCGCTGGACGAAACCGGTTCGGGCTACGGCCTGCTGGCGGAGGATGTGGACATTGCGCCCGACCGCTTGTCCGCCACCTTCCGCTTGCGCCCCGAAGCCCGGTTCCACAACGGAGCACCGGTGCTGGCAGCCGACGTGAAGCACAGCTTCGACACCCTGATGGGGCCGCACACCTCGCCGGTCTACAAGACGATCCTGGACGATGTGGCCGGGCTGGACGTGATCGGCGAGCGCACCGTGCGCTACCGCTTCAAGAAGCCCAACCGCGAACTGCCCTTGACGGTGGGTGGCCTGCCGGTGTTCAGCCGCGACTGGGGCAATGAGCCCGACCCGAAGACCGGCCAGCGCAAGGCTTTTGATCAGGTGGTGATGGACATTCCCATCGGCAGCGGCCCCTACAAGATCGGCCCGGTGCGCTTTGGCAAGGACATCACCTATGTTCGCGACCCGCAATACTGGGCGCGCGATCTGCCGGTGCGCAAGGGCACCGCCAACTTCGACCGCATCACGGTCAAGATCTACAAGGACAACACCGCCCGGCTGGAGGCGCTCAAGGCCGGCGGACAGCGGCGAGCTGGTGAAGACCGAATTCACCCACCGCCTGCCGACCGGTTTTCAGAGTTACGTGCTCAACACCCGGCGCCCGCTGCTCGCCGACCTCCGGGTCCGCCAAGCGTTGGAGCTGGCGATGGACTACGAGTGGATGAACCGCCAGATGTTCTATGGCGCCTACCAGCGGGTACAAGGCCTGTTCGGCAACACCGACTGCACGCCCACCGGTGTGGCGGCCGGCGCGGAACTCGCGCTGCTCGACCCGTGGCGCGCCCAGCTGCCGGCGGCGGTGTTCGGCCCGGCCTATCGTGCGCCGCGCACCGACGGGAACGATTCGCTGCGCGGCAATTTGCGCCGTGCGCAGGCCTTGCTGCGCGAAGCCGGGTGGACGGTGCAGGGCGGGGTGTTGCGCAATGCCCAGGGCCAGGCGCTGGAACTGGAGTACCTGGACAGCAACGAGGCCGGTGCCCGGGTGGTCACGCCCTGGGCGCGCAACCTGGAGAAGCTGGGCATCCAGTTGCGTTTTCGCCCGGTCGACTTTGCGCTGTACCAGCAGCGCTTGCGCACCTTCAACTTCGACGTCACCTCGCTGGCCTATGGCGGCACCCACAACCCCGGCCCGGAGTACGCCGACCTGTTTGGCAGCAAAGCCGCCGACACCGAAGACTCCGGCAACATGGCGGGCGTGAAGAGCCCGGCGGTGGACGCGATCATCGGTCGCATGGTGCAGGCCGACAACCGCGCCGATTTTCTGGCCGCCTGCCGGGCGCTGGACCGCGTCATCATGCACAGCCACTTCCTGGTGCCGCAATGGTCGGCCAGCACGCACCGCATGGTCTACAACAGCTTTCGCCTGAACCGGCCCGAGTCCATGCCACCCTACGCTGGCGGTGAAAACTGGGCCATCGACACCTGGTGGGCCAAATAATGTGGGTCTACATCCTCAAACGCTTGCTGCTGATGATCCCGACGTTGTTCGGGGTGCTGCTGCTGACCTTCGTGGTGTTGCAGTTCGTGCCGGGCGGGCCGGTGGAGCAGTACCTGGCCGAAGCGCGGACCGGGCAGGGCACCGGGGCCGAGGGCGGCTCCATCTATCGTGGCGCGCAAGGTGTGGACCCGAAGCGGCTGGAAGAAATCAAGGCTTTGTACGGTTTTGACAAGCCTGCCCACGAGCGCTTCATCCAGATGCTGGGCCAGTTCGCGCGCTTCGACCTCGGCACCAGCTTCTTCCAGAACAAGGCGGTGTCTGAACTGATCGTGGAAAAGCTGCCGGTGTCGATCAGCCTCGGGCTCTGGACCTTTTTCATCAGCTACCTGGTGGCGGTGCCGCTGGGGGTGGCGAAGGCGGTTCGCGCAGGCTCGCGCTTTGACCTGGTCACCACCCTGCTCGTGCTGGTGGGCTACGCCATTCCCGGCTTTGTGCTGGGCGTGGCCTTGCTGGTGATCTTTGGCGGCCAACTGCAATGGTTCCCGCTGCGCGGGCTGACGTCCTCGAACTGGGAGGAGCTGACCTGGGGCGCGCGCATCGTGGACTATCTCTGGCACATCACCCTCCCGGTCACGGCCATGGTGCTGGGCAGCTTTGCCGTGACGGCCATGCTGACCAAGAACGCGTTTCTGGAAGAGATCCGCAAACAGTACGTGATGACTGCGCGCGCCAAGGGCTTGAGCGAGCGCCAGGTGTTGTGGAAGCACGTGTTTCGCAACGCGCTCATTCCCATCGTCACCGGCTTCCCGGCCGCCTTCATCGGCGCCTTTTTTGCGGGCTCGCTGCTGATCGAGACCCTGTTCTCGCTCGACGGTCTGGGCCTGTTGAGCTACGAGAGCGTGATCCGCCGCGACTACCCGGTTGTGCTCGGCACGCTGTACCTGTTCACCCTCATCGGGCTGGTCACCAAGCTGGTGTCCGACCTGTGCTACGTCTGGGTCGACCCCCGGGTGAAGTTCGACTGAACATGGCACACCCCCATCGCTTGCTCACTGCGTGTAGCCGCTCCGCCCCTCAAGGGGCAACGCTGGCGGCCCGGCAAAGCCGGTTCTGCGGCGTTCCTGGTCGATGCCCGCGCTGCAACCTCTCTGAAGGCGGGGACGAATGACCACCACTGAAACTGTGGCCCGCAGCCCCGGTGCGCGCGCCTGGCAGCGCTTCAAGCGCAACCGCCTGGGTTACTGGAGCCTGCTGGCTTTTTGTGCGCTGGTGGTGCTCAGCCTGTTCGCCGAAGTGCTCTCGAACGATCGGCCCCTGGTGGTGCGCTACGAAGGTCAGACCTACTGGCCGCTGGTGCACGATTACCCAGAAACCACGTTCGGCGGCGATTTTGAGAGCAACACCGACTACCTCGATCCCTTCATCCGTGAGCGCCTGACCCAGGGTGACAACTGGGCGGTGTATGCGCTCAATCCCTACGGCCCCAAGACTCTCAACTACTTTGCCAAGGAACCCAACCCGTCGAAACCGAGCGTCGAGAACTGGCTGGGCACCGACGACCGCGGCCGCGATCTGCTGGCCCAGCTGATCTACGGGTTCCGCGTCAGCGTGCTGTTCGCGCTCGCGCTCACCTTCGTGGGCACGGTGCTGGGCATCGTCACCGGTGCGATCCAGGGCTTTTTCGGTGGCAAGACAGATCTTGCGTTCCAGCGCTTCATCGAAGTCTGGGGCTCCATGCCCGAGCTGTACCTGCTGATCATCTTTTCGGCCATCCTGTCGCCCAGCATCGGCCTGCTGCTGGTGTTGCTCAGCCTGTTCGGCTGGATGGGCTTGTCCGACTACGTGCGGGCCGAATTCCTGCGCAACCGGCAGATGGACTACGTGCGCGCCGCGCGCGCCATGGGCCTATCGAGCTGGCAGATCATCTGGCGCCATGTGCTGCCCAACAGCCTGACCCCGGTGGTGACCTTCCTGCCGTTTCGCATGAGCGCTGCCATCCTGGCGCTGACTTCGCTGGACTTCCTGGGGCTGGGCGTGCCGCCCGGCACGCCCTCGCTGGGTGAACTGCTGAGCCAGGGCAAGAACAACATCGACGCCTGGTGGATTTCGCTTTCAACCTTCGCGGTGCTGGTGATCACGCTGCTGTTGCTCACCTTCATGGGCGACGCCCTGCGCGATGCGCTCGACCCGAGAAAGCAGGACCGATGAAACCGCTGCTCGACGTGCGCGGCTTGAGCGTCGCATTCAACGGTTTCCCGGTGGTCCGAGACATCGGCTTCTCGATCGCGGCCGGCGAAAAGCTGGCGCTGGTGGGCGAATCGGGGTCGGGCAAAACGGTCTCGGCCCTTTCTCTGCTCAAGCTGGTGCACAACGCGGAGGTGTCGGGCTCGGCCCAGCTGGATGGACGCGACCTGCTGCAACTGAGCGAACACCAGTTGCGGGGGGTGCGCGGTGACGAGGTGGCGGTGATCTTCCAGGAACCGATGACCGCGCTCAATCCGCTCTACACCGTGGGCGCTCAGATCACCGAGGTGCTGCAACTCAAGAAGGGTCTGACCGCTGCCGAGGCCTGGACCGCCGCGGTGTCCCTGCTGGCCGACACCGGCATCCCCGAGCCGGAACGCCGCGCCAGCGCCTATCCGCACCAGCTCAGCGGTGGCCAGCGCCAGCGCGCCATGATCGCCATGGCGCTGGCCAGCCGCCCCAAACTGCTGATTGCGGACGAACCGACCACCGCGCTCGATGTCAGCCTGCGCGGACAGATCCTGGACCTGTTGTCCGACCTGCAGCGCCAGCACGGCATGGCGGTGCTGCTGATCACCCACGACCTGAACCTGGTGCGCCGTTTTGCCGATCGCGTGGCCGTGATGGAGCGTGGCCGGCTGGTGGAGCAGGGCACCGTGGCCGACGTGTTTTCTGCGCCCCAACACCCCTACACCCGCCGGTTGCTGGCCAGCCGACCCGAGCGTCGGGTGGACGAAAGCCCCGCTGTGGCCGGGGCAGACCCGGTGATGAAGGCACAAGGCTTGCGCGTGAGCTACCCGGTGCCTCTGCCTGGCCTCAGAGGCTGGTTCAAGAAGGGCGCGTTCGTGGCGGTGCAGTCCGCCGACCTGAGCATTCCCCCCGGCAAGACCCTTGGGGTGGTGGGTGAATCGGGTTCGGGGAAATCGACCCTGGCCCTGGCCACGCTCGGCCTGGTGCCACACCAGGGCCGGCTGCAGGTCAGCGGCACCGACTGGGGCCAGGCCGCCGCCGCGGGCCGGACCCGCGCCTTGCGCCGACAGATGCAGGTGGTGTTTCAGGACCCGTTTTCGTCGCTGTCGCCGCGCATGACCGTCGAGCAGATCGTGGGGGAGGGGCTGCTGGTTCACGAACCGGCACTCACGCCGGGCCAGCGGCGGGACCGCGTGGTGGCCGCGCTGGCGGATGTGGGGCTGGCCCAGAACCCGGCCGAAGCCGGCGACTGGCTGCAACGCTACCCGCACGAGTTTTCGGGCGGTCAGCGCCAGCGGCTGGCGATCGCGCGGGCGCTGATCGTCGGGCCGCGCTTGCTGGTGCTGGACGAACCCACCAGCGCCCTCGACGTGACGGTGCAGCAACAGGTGCTGGCCCTCCTGCAGCGCCTGCAATCTGAACGCGGCCTGAGCTATCTGCTGATCACGCACGACGTGGACGTGATCCGCGCCATGGCGCACGAGTTGCTGGTGATGAAAGACGGCGAGATCGTCGAGGCCGGCCCTGCGCTCCAGG
>JALOSH010000218.1 GCA_025458545.1 Hydrogenophaga sp. | reverse complement strand
TTGACACCGGTGTTGCCGATGTGCGGGTACGTGAGCGTGACGATCTGCTGGCAATAGCTCGGATCGGTGAGGATCTCCTGGTAGCCGGTGATCGAGGTGTTGAACACCACCTCGCCGCAGGTCTGGCCAGTTGCACCGATTGAAATGCCGGTAAAGACCGTGCCGTCTGCGAGCGCTAAGATGGCTTTCGGGTAGACGGGCAGCACGGAATTCTCCAGAAGTTGATGCGCGCACCCACGCCCGCCGGGAATTGACACGGCCCACTCGGACCGTGACACCCGGTGAACCGGCAGGCCGGTCGAACGGGAAATGCAAGTGGCCGAAGGCCTTTGCCGTGGCGGGCGCCTGAGGGCGGCGCCGATTGCGGTTAAACCTTCAAATTATAGCGCGCGACCGCCTGCGTTCGTGTCGTCGACACCCCTCGGCCGCCAGGTGCGTCAGCTGCGCGCCAGATTTGCCGACACCGCACTGGCGTGCAGGCAGATGGCCGCGGCTGCCGCCACGTTCAGGGACTCTTCGCCCTGGGCCATGGACTCCAGCTCCTGCCCGACACCCCGCCCTTCGTGCCCCAGCACCCAGGCGCACGGCCAAGGCAACATGGCTTCGTGCAACCAGCGGCCGCGGTGCGAGCTGGTGATCAGCAATGGCACCGAGAGTGCCCGAAGGTCGGCTGGCGCATGCCCCTCGGACAGCTGCAGGCCAAAATGGGCACCCATCGCGGCCCTGAGCACCTTCGGCGACCAGAGGGCGGCCGTTCCCTTGATGGCCAGCACCTGCCGGAAACCGAAGGCCGCCGCGCTGCGCAACACCGAGCCCACATTGCCAGCATCCTGCAAGCGGTCCAGCACCACGGTGGACGCACCGGGCTTGAGTTCCCCCGCGGCTGGCAGCTGAACAAGAAACCCCATGTCGGCCGGCGATTCGAGACCACTTGACCACGACATCAGGGCCGGCGGCACCAGCACCGGCGACTCATGGGCCTCCCGCAGTTCCGGACCTGCACGCTGCCAGCCGGCTTCCGTGAAGACGGCACGCAAGGGACGCCCTCCCCGTGTCAGCAACGCGCGGCACAGGTGATCGCCTTCCAGCCACACCTGACCGAACTTGCGGTAGGCGCTGTTGTCGTGTGCCAGCAGACGCATGCGCTTGAGCAGCGGGTTGTCGCGCGACTCGATGTATTGGATTTCGCTCATGTCGTGGGAAGCGTCAGCACCTGCGCAACAGGGGCGAAGGATCGCCGGTGTTCTGGCAGCGGCCCCATTTTCCGCAAGGCCGCCAGATGCTGGGCGGTTCCGTAGCCCTTGTGCCGGTCGAACCCGTATTCCGGATGGCGTTCGTGCAAATCCAGCAGCAGCCGGTCGCGCGTCACCTTGGCCAGAATGGATGCAGCCGATATCGCGGGAACCTTCGCGTCACCCCCTACAACCGCCTCGGACAGCACTTCCAGCGCCGGCAGGCGATTGCCATCGACCAGCACCTTGCCCGGCTTGAGCCGCAAGCCTTGCACGGCGCGGCGCATGGCCAGCATGGTCGCCTGGAGGATATTCAGCGCATCAATCTCTTCGACCGAGGATTGGGCGACACTGCAGCACAGGGCCTTGGCACGAATTTCGTCGTACAGGCGCTCTCGCTGCCGAGGTGTCAGTTTTTTGGAGTCGGCCAGACCCCGGATAGGCGCCAGCTCGTCCAGAATGACAGCGGCCGCCACCACGGGACCGGCAAGCGGTCCCCGGCCCGCCTCGTCCACACCCGCCACGAGACCCTGCACGTCCCAGCTGAACCGTGTCTGTTCAGCGAGCAAGAATTTTTTCGATCGCATCGGTGGCCAGTTGCACGGTGTCGCGTCGCAAATCGCGGTGCAGATCCTCAAATCGGCTCTTGACAGCTGCCATTTTCGCAGGCTCGTCCAGCCAGGCCAATGTGGCCTGGGCCAGCGCGAGCGGCGTTGCCAACTCCTGGATCAATTCGGGCACCAGGAATTCCCCGGCCAGAATGTTGGGCAGGCCCACCCAGGGCTGCAGGTGCTTGCGCCGCATCAACTGCCATGACAACCAGTGCATGTTGTAGGCAATCACCATCGGCCGCTTGAACAGAGCGGCCTCCAGCGTGGCAGTCCCGCTGGCAATCAGAGTGACATCGCAGGCGGCCAGCGCATCATGCGACTGGCCGGCGACCACGGTCAAGGCATCGCCCAGGCCATGCTGGGCCACCAGCGCATCGATGCGCGGTTTGAGCGAGGGCACCGCGGGCAACACAAACCGGATGCCGGGCCGGGTCCTGCGTATCAGGTCTGCCGCCTTCAGAAAGCGATCGCCCAGGTACTGGATCTCGGAGGCCCGGCTGCCCGGAAGAATGGCCACCACATCACCCTTGGAAGGCAGGCCAAGTCGGAATCGGGCCCCCGAACGGTCGGGCTCGACCGGGATCACCGAAGCCAGGGGATGGCCGACATAGGTGGCAGGAATGCCGTGGCGAGCCAACAGCTCTGGCTCGAAGGGAAACAGGCAAAGCACGTGATCGGCCGCCTGTTTCAGCTTGGCCGCCTTGTCGGCCCGCCACGCCCAGATGGAGGGACAGACGAAATGCACCGTGGGAACACCGCCCTGTCTCAGGCGCGTCTCCAAGTCCAGGTTGAAGTCGGGTGCATCCACCCCGATGAACACATCGGGTCGGTCAGCATCCAGAAGCCGGTCGCCCAGCCGACGGCGAATACGCAGCAACTCGCGCAACCTGGGCAAGACCTCGACATAACCACGCACCGCCAGTCGGTCGCTGGACCACCACGCGTCAAAGCCCACAGCCTTCAGCTGAGACCCGCCGATGCCCACCGCCTTGAGCCCGGGCCATCGCTGCCGCAATCCCTGCACCAGCATGCCGGCCAGCAGGTCGCCCGACGCCTCCCCGGCCACAAGGGCAAGGCGAGGAGCCTCTGATGCCGGCATCAACGTACGATGCCGCGCTGGGCCGACACACCCGCCAGAAAGTCCAGCATGAGCTGCACATCCTGCCCGGCCTCCGGAAGTCCATCGGCCAGGCCGGCAATGCGATCGCGGGCCTGCTCCAGGGTCAGGTCTTCCCGGTAAAGCGCCTTGTGCATGCGCTTGACGACCGACAGGCGATCGGCCGAGAAACCGCGCCGGCGCAAACCCTCGAAATTCATGGTGCGCCCCGCCGCCGGCTGGCCCTGGCATTTGACGAAGGGTGGCACATCGGCCACCACCATCGAACACATGGCCGTCATGGCATGGGCACCAATGCGGACGAACTGGTGTACCGCTGAAAAACCACCCAGGATGACCCAGTCACCCACATGCACATGCCCCGCCAGCGCCGCGTTGTTGGCAAAGATGGTGTGGTCCCCGACGACGCAATCGTGCGCCAGATGCACATAGGCCATGATCCAGTTGTCATTGCCCAGCACGGTCTTGCCAAGGTCGCCCGGAGAGCCGATGTTGAACGTGCAAAACTCGCGGATGGTGTTGCGGTCACCGATGTGGAGTTCGCAGGGCTCGCCGGCGTACTTCTTGTCCTGCGGAATGGCGCCCAGCGAACTGAACTGGAAGATCCGGTTGTCCTGCCCGATGCTCGTGTGCCCTTCAATCACGCAATGGGCACCGATGCTGGTACCAGCACCGATTCTGACGTGCGGGCCGATGACGGTGTAGGGACCGATGGTGACTGAGCTGTCAATCTCGGCAGCCGGGTCAACAAGCGCCGTGGGATGGATGTTGGCCATACCCACCCTCCTTTCAGGCCACGGTCCGCATGGTGCACATGAGCTCGGCTTCGCAGGCGATCTCGGTACCGACGCGGGCAACACCCTTGAACTTGGAGATGCCGGCCCTCATTCGATCCAGGGTGACATCCATCAGCAGCTGGTCACCGGGCTCCACCGGTCTCTTGAAGCGGGCGCCATCAATCCCGGCAAAGTAGTAGACCGTTTTTTCATCCGGCACCATGCCCAGGGTGTCGAAGGACAACAGGGCGGCCGCCTGCGCCATGGCCTCGAGCATGAGCACACCCGGCATGACTGGACGGTGCGGAAAGTGCCCTTCGAAGAAGGGTTCGTTGATGGTGACGTTCTTGAGCGCCAGAATGCGCTTGCCCTTCTCCAGCTCGAGCACCCGATCAACCAGCAGAAAGGGGTATCGGTGGGGAAGCTGCTTGAGAATCTGGTGTATGTCCATCATGGCTGTTTGGATGAAGTCTGAGAGGCTGCGAGCGCCTGCTCGATGGCCTTTAGCCGCTCACGCAGCCGGTTGAGCTGCTTGAGCGAGGCAGCGTTTTTTTCCCAGTCGGCATTGTCGTCGATGGGAAACACGCCGGTGTATTGTCCTGGCTGGCGAATCGAACGGGTGACCACCGAGGCGGCCGAGATATGGACGCCGTCAGCCAGGCTCAGATGGCCAAGCACGATGGCCCCTCCACCAACGGTGCAGTGTGCGCCAATGTGGGCGCTGCCAGCCACGCCGACACACCCGGCCATGGCCGAGTGCTCGCCCACCTGCACGTTGTGACCGATCTGGATCAGGTTGTCGAGCTTGACCCCATTGCCGATGACCGTATCGTCCAGGGCACCACGATCGATGCACGTGTTGGCACCAATCTCCACGTCATCACCGATACGCACGGCGCCCAACTGCTCGATCTTCACCCAGGCTCCGGCATGTGGAGCAAAGCCGAAACCGTCGGCACCGACCACCACACCGGGATGCAGAATGCACCGTGCACCCAGCACGCAACGGCGACCGATCACCACCCTGGGTCCAAGCCGGCTGCCCTCACCGATACGTGCATGCGCCTCCACCACGGTGTGTGCACCGATCCGCACGCCGTCGCCCAGGCGGACACCCTCGCCAATCACGGCAAAAGGCGCGATATCTACATCAGAACCCAGCTCAGCGCTGGGGTGGATGCTGGCCAGTGGATCGATCCGTGCCTTGGGCAACGGGTCATGCTCGGATCGCCACCACTGGCTCAGCCGGGCGAAATACAGGTAGGGATCGTCACAGACGATGCACGCTCCGCGACTCGCCGCCGCCTCAGCCAGAGCCGGGGTGACGATCAGGCTGCCCGCCCTGGTGGTCTGGATTTGCCCCGCATAGCGCGCCTGGGCCACGAAGGCGATTTCGTCAGGCCCGGCTGTGGCGATGGGTGCCAGCCGGTGGACCGGTGTGTTCGGTGAACCTTCA
>JALOSH010000217.1 GCA_025458545.1 Hydrogenophaga sp. | reverse complement strand
CGCGCTCGGCCTGCACTTCGTGCCCGAAGAGCGCTTGGGTCGCGGCGCGGTGCCCACCCTGTCGCTGGCGCACAACCTGCTGCTGTCGCGCCGCGACACCCTGGGCGCGGGCGGCTGGCTCCGCCTGAGCGCGCTCAAGGCCCAGGCGGAAGACATCATCCGCCGCTACAACGTCAAGGCCAACGGACCCAACGCAGCCGCCAAGTCGCTCTCGGGTGGCAATTTGCAGAAGTTCATCGTGGGCCGCGAGATCGAAGCCAAGCCCAAGCTGCTCATCGTGAGCCAGCCCACCTGGGGGGTGGACGTGGGCGCCTCAGCGCAGATCCGCGGCGAAATCCTGGCGCTGCGCGATGCCGGGTGCGCGGTGCTGGTGGTCAGCGAAGAACTGGACGAGTTGTTTGAAATCAGCGACCGCCTGCACGTGATCGCCAAGGGCCGGTTGTCGCCCTCCATCGATCGTGCCGACGCCACGGTGGAGCGCATCGGCGAATGGATGTCGGGCCTGTGGGAACCGGCCGTGGCACAAGTACAGGAGATCGCCCATGCTGCGGCTTGAAGCCCGCCCCCAACCCTCGGCGGGCTGGAGCTACGCCTCGCCGCTGCTGGCGCTGGCCATCACCGTGGTGATCGGTGTGATCCTGTTCGTGTTGCTGGGAAAGGACCCGGTGCGCGGCCTCCAGGTGTTTTTCTGGGAACCCATCCGGAGCGCTCGCGCCTGGTCGGAGCTGATGGTCAAGGCCACACCGCTGCTGATCATTGCGCTCGGCCTGGCGGTGTGTTTCCGCTCCAACGTCTGGAACATCGGTGCCGAGGGCCAGTACGTGCTGGGCGCGGTGTTCGCTTCGGGCGTGGCGTTGACAGCGACCAAGGACACCGGCCTGTGGATCGTGCCCGCCATTCTGCTCGCCGGGGTGCTCGGCGGCATGGTCTGGGCGGGCATCACCGCGCTGCTGCGCGACCGCTTCAATGCCAACGAGATCCTGGTCAGTCTGATGCTGGTGTACGTCGGCATTCAGGTGCTGAACTACCTGGTCTACGGTCCCTGGAAAGACCCGATGGGTTTCAACTTTCCGCAGTCCAAGACCTTCGAGCCCGTGGCCCAGATGCCGCGGCTCTTCGAAGGCTCGCGCGTGAACATCGGCTTGCCGCTGGCCTTGCTGGGCGCGGTGGCGGTCTGGATTTTCCTGTTCCGCACCTACGCCGGTTTCGGCCAGCAGGTGGGCGGCCTGGCGCCGGCCGCCGCGCGGTATGCAGGCTTCTCGTCACGCAAAGCGCTCTGGACCGCCTTGCTGGTGTCGGGCGGGGCGGCCGGGCTGGCCGGTGCCCTGGAGGTGGCGGGGCCCATCGGCCAGCTCACGCCTTTTGTGCCCGCTGGCTACGGCTTCGCCGCCATCATCGTGGCCTTCGTGGGGCGCCTGCACCCGGTGGGCATCGTGTTCTCGGCCATCCTCATGAGCATGTTCTACATCGGTGGCGAGCTCGCCCAGTCGCGCCTGGGGCTGCCCAAGTCCATCACCGGGGTGTTCCAGGGTCTGCTGCTGTTTGCCCTGCTGGCCTGCGACACCTTGATCGCGTACCGCATTCGATTCACCCCCGCCGCGCTGCGCGCGACCCCCTCCAGGGGGCGGCACCAGCAGCCCGGCGAAGCCGGTTCTGCGGTGCCACCGGATGGGATACGTCCGACCTCTGAAACCCAGGAAGGAGCCCGCTGATGGAATCCACGGCTCTGCTCATCGCCGCTTCGCTCAGTGCTGGCACCGTGCTGGCCATTGCCTCGCTCGGTTTGCTGATCAACGAGAAGGCGGGCATCGTCAACCTGGGCGCCGAAGGCATGATGCTGTGCGCCGCGCTGGCCGGCTTTGCGGCAGCGGTGCATTCCGGCAGCACCCTGGTGGGCTTTGCGGCCGGCATGCTGGCCGGGGCGGTGCTGGCCGCCCTGTTCGGCGTGCTGGTGATCTGGCTCAACACCAACCAGTACGCCACCGGGCTGGCGCTGTCGCTGTTTGGCGGGGGTTTCTCGGCCTTTGCCGGCGCCCGCTATGTGCAGGAGAAGCTGCCCGAACAAACCCAGTTCGCCATTCCTTTCCTGTCCGACATTCCTTTCTTCGGCAACGCCTTGTTCAAGCAGCACCCCATGGTGTACGCCTGTGTGGGGCTGGTGTTCGCGTTGATCTGGTTCCTGTTCCGCACCCGCGCCGGGCTGGTCCTGCGCAGCGTGGGCGAGAGCCCGGAGTCGGCCCATGCGCTGGGTTACCCGGTGCGGCGCATCCGCTTGATGGCGGTCATCGTGGGGGGCTCCCTGTGCGGCCTGGCCGGCGCCTATGTGTCCACGGTCTACACCCCGCTGTGGGTGGAGAACATGATCGCGGGCAAAGGCTGGATCGCGCTGGCACTGACCACCTTCGCCACCTGGCGACCGGGCCGCGTGTTGCTGGGCGCCTACCTGTTCGGCGGCGTGACCATGCTGCAGTTCCACCTGCAGGGTATCGGAGTGCAGGTGCCCAGCCAGGTGCTCAGCATGCTGCCTTACCTGGCCACCATCGTGGTGCTGGTGCTGATGTCGCGCAACCCGATCTGGATCCGCGTGAACATGCCGGCTTCCATTGGCAAACCGTTCTACCCGGGATCGTGAACATGGCCCCCTTTCGTCACACCGCCGTTGGCGCTGCGCCGGGGCTTTACCGCTGCGCGCAACGGGCTCCTGGCCCGAGAATTGCTCGGCTCGGCAGCGAGCTGGCGGCGGTTTGCGGTCCATAATTCCCCCCGTTCAGTTTTCTCCACCCTCCCACCCACCATGAGGTTTCTATGACCGACCTGAGCAAACGTTCCCTGATCAAGCTGGCCGCGCTGACCGCCGTGACCAGCGCAGCCCTGATCGGCTGCGGAAAAAAGGAAGAGGCGCCCGCGCCAGTGGCCGCGCCTGCCGCCGCGCCTGAGCCTGCCAAGCCCGAACCCCTCAAGGCTGCCTGGATTTATGTCGGCCCGGTGGGCAACGCCGGCTGGTCGTTCGCGCACGACCTCGGTCGCAAGGCGGTGGAAGAGAAGTTCGGTGACGCCGTCAAGACCACGTTTGTCGAGAGCGTGCCCGAAGGCGCCGATGCCGAGCGCGTGATCCGCGACCTGGCCCAGCAAGGCAACCAGATCATCTTCGCCACCTCGTTCGGCTTCATGGAGCCCATGCTCAAGGTGGCGGCCGAGTTCCCGAACGTGAAGTTCGAGCACGCCACCGGCTACAAAACCGCCGACAACATGCGCATCTACGATGCCAGCTTCTACCAGGACACTTACATGGCGGGTGTCATCGCCGGCACGATGACCAAGACCAACACCCTGGGCTTCGTCGGTTCCTTCCCCATTCCTGAAGTGCTGCGCAACATCAACGCCTTCACCCTGGGTGCCCAGAGCGTGAACCCCAAGATCAAGACCAAGGTGGTCTGGGTCAACACCTGGTTCGACCCACCGAAGGAAACCGAAGCCGCCCAGAGCCTGATCAACCAGGGCGCCGACGTGCTGCTGCAGAACACCGACTCCACCGCCGTGCTGCAGACCGCCGAGAAAAACGGCAAGTTCGCCTTCGGCTGGGATTCCGACATGAGCGAGTTCGCACCCAATGCGCACCTGGGTTCGGCGGTCGTCTACTGGGCGCCGTACTACATCCAGGCCATCGAAGAACTCAAGGCCGGCACCTGGGCCACCAAGCGCACCGTCTGGGGCGTCAAAGAAGGCCTCAACGACCTGATCAAGATCTCCGACAAGGTGCCCGCCGAAACCGTTGCCAAGGTCGACGAAATCAAGGCCGGTCTGAAGGCCGGTACCTTTGAAGTGTTCAGGGGCCCGATCATGGACAACACCGGCAAGGAAGTGCTGGCCAAGGATGCCATCGGTGACCAGGCTTTCCGCGACGGCGTCAACTTCTTCGTCAAGGGTGTCGAAGGCAAGGTGCCCAGCGGCAAGTGACCGCCCCCAGGCTCACAGGGCTGGTGTGGTGAAAACCGCACCGGCACGGCCACCCCTCCGGCTCACCGGGCGGGTGGCTTTTTTTCAGGAGATGCACGATGAACAAGGAACTGCAGTGGCGCTGGCCCCTGGCACTGGACGCCGATCTGGGTGCGCAGCCAATGGCCGTCACCCTGCTGGGCCGCGCGCTGGTGTTGTGGCGCGATGCGCAGGGCCAGCCGGTCCTGATGAACGACCAATGCCCACACCGCGGCGCGCGCCTGTCCATGGGCCAGGTGCAGGGCGACAGCATCCAATGCCCGTACCACGGCTGGCGCTTCAATGCCCAGGGCGCCTGCGTCGGTATCCCGGCGCTGCCCGACTTCCAGCCCACGTCCACCCACCAAGCCTGCCGCCATCCGGTGATGGAGCAGCACGGCCTGCTCTGGGGCGCCCTGGCTGATGCGGCCTGTGCGCCGCCCGCGCTGCACGGCCTGCCGCAACGCCGCCTGATCTATGGGCCGTTCGACGTCGCCACCAGCGCGCCGCGCGCGGTGGAGAATTTTCTGGACACGGCGCACTTTGCCTATGTGCACCGGGGCTGGCTCGGGGAAGCCAGCCACCCCGAGGTGCCGCATTACGAAGTGACGCAGACGGTCGACGGCCGACCGGTGATCGAGGCCTACAAGGCCTGGCAGCCACGCGCCACCGCCAGCTCGACCGAAGGCGGCTGGGT
>JALOSH010000216.1 GCA_025458545.1 Hydrogenophaga sp. | reverse complement strand
AGACAGCGCCGCCCGCGCCGCGGGTTTTGTGCCCGTGACGCTGGGGCCGCGGGTGCTGCGCGCCGAAACTGCGGCGCTCGCCGCGCTGGTGCTGGCCCAATCGGCCGCCTGACGCGGAGCGAGGCGCCGACCAGCGCGAGAGCCGGTCGCTCAAGCCCCCAACACCGCGGGCTTGAGCCCGGCGAACCTACGGTACAGCCAACCAGACGCCCGCGCTGTATAAACACCAGCTGATGAACAAGAACCTCTGGCTGCTGGCCGCTGCGCAAGGCCTGTTCCTGACCAACAACGTGGTCTTCATCGCCATCAACGGCCTGGTGGGCCTGAGCCTGGCGCCGCTGGGCTGGATGGCCACCTTGCCGGTGATGGGCTATGTGGTCGGCGGCGCGCTGTCCACGCCGCTGGTGGCGCGCACACAAAGTGCCTTCGGCCGCAAGGCTTCGTTCCAGATCGGGCTGCTGGTGGCGCTGGGTTCGGCGCTGCTGTGTTACTGGGCCGCCATGGACCGCAACTTCTGGCTGCTGGTGGCAGCCACGGTGATCGCCGGTTACTACAGCGCCAACGGCCAGCTCTACCGCTTTGCCGCTGCCGAACTGGCGGCGCCCGACTACCGGGAAAAAGCGGTGTCGCTGGTGCTGGCCGGTGGCCTGGTGGGCGCGGTGCTCGGCCCCAACCTGGCCAGCCGCACCCGCAATGTGCTGGACGTGCCGTTCGCCGGTGCCTACCTGTCGCTGGCGGTGGTGGCGGCGCTGTCCATGCTGATCATGGCGTTCGCCACGGCCGGAGCGGCGCTGGGCTATGGCGTGATGAACCTGCTGATGGCGGCCACGCCGCTGGCCATGCAGGTCTGCGGCTTCCCGTTCGACGACGCGGCCCTGGTGCTGGAATGGCACGTGATCGGCATGTTCGCGCCGGGCTTTTTCACCGGCCACCTGATCAAGCGCTTCGGTGCGCTCAGCATCATGGGCGTGGGTGTGTTGCTGAACCTGCTGTGCGTGGCGATCGCCTTGTCGGGCGTGGGGCTGCACCAGTTCCTGATCGCGCTGTTCCTGCTGGGGGTGGGCTGGAACTTCCTGTTCACCGGCAGCACCACCCTGTCGCTGCAAGCCTACAGGCCTGAGGAAAAAGACCGCGCACAGGCCGCCATCAACTTTTTTGTTTTTGCCACCATGGCGGTCACTTCGTTTGCCTCCGGCGCCCTGGTCACCACCCAGGGCTGGGCGCTGCTGAACCTGGGTTCGCTGCTGCCGCTGGCGCTCACCGGCCTGGCGCTGGGCTGGCTTGCCTGGCTGCGCCGCGCACCGCACAATGCCGCCTGATCCGGTGCCACCGTGGCACGGGACACACACTTTCCCTAGGGGGCCATGACATGGACATTTTGAAATCGGTACTGGGTGCGGCGCTCGGCGGCCAGCAGGGCGGGCAGGCATCGGCCGCCGGCGGCCTGGACCCTCAGATGTTGATCGGCATCGCCAGCTCGCTGATGAACAACGCCGGTGGCCTGCAAGGCATTCTGGCCAAGCTGCAGCAAGGCGGCCTGGGTGAGGCGGCGCAGTCGTGGGTCGGCACCGGCGCGAACCAGCCGGTGTCGCCCGATGCGCTGGGCAGCGCCCTGGGCCCGGACCTGATGGGCATGATCACCCAGCAGCTCGGCGGCAATTCCCAGCAGGCCGCTGGCACCATGGCCGAGCTGCTGCCCGGTCTGATCGACAAGCTCACGCCGCAAGGGCAGGTGCCGGCCGACAACGGCATGGGTGCGCTGGGTTCGCTGCTGGGCGGCAGCGACGGCAAGCTGGACGCCGGAGACCTGATGGGCATGCTCGGCGGATTGATGAAGCGCTAGGAGGAAAGGCCCCCACGCTCCGCCGCTGCGCGGGTCGCTGCCCCCCGAGGGGGCTGGGCCTTGCTTGGGGCGGCCCGGCGCTGCGGCCCTTTGCCCCCACACTCCGCCGCTGCGCGGGTCGCTGCCCCAGGGCAAGAGCATCCGCACACCGAAAAAGCCGTGGCGCCGTCAGGACCACGGCTTTTTCACGTTCGGATTCAAGCTGGCGCGAAACCGTCCAGCCAGGCCTTGAGCGCGCCATAGGCCGCCGACGGGTCGGCCTCGTTGAAGATCTCGTGGAACTGGCCTTCGAGGCAGTGGCTGGTGACCACATCGCGCGGCGCCACGGCGGCAAAAGCGCGGCTGCCTTCGGGCCGCACCAGGCGGTCGGCCCCTGCGTAGAGCAACAAGGTGGGCACGTTCCAGCGGGGTGCGGCCGCCACCACCGGCGGGCCGTTGTCTTCGATGAAGCGCGCCAGCCGGGCCGAGATGCGGTTGTGCACCCGGCTGTCTTTTCGGTACGCGTCCACCACCGCCGGGTCGTGCGAAATGTGGCGCGGATCCAGCCCGTTGGACAGCGTGAGGTTGGGTGCCCAGCGGTCGAGCAGCGCGATCAGGCGTTTCTGAAACCCGCTGATGCCCGCGTCCAGCGCGGGAGAAGACAGCACCAGCGCGTCCACCGGCGCATCACCGCGCAGCACCCAGGTGGCCGCCACCAGCCCGCCCATGCTGTGGCCCAGCAGGATCAGCGGGCAGGCCCAGGGCTGAGCGATGTGTTTGCGGGTGTCGTGCAACACCTCGGCCAGATCGTCCAGCAAGGCGTCGTCGTCGGGCAACACACCGCGCTGGCCGCCGGAATCGCCATGACCGCGCTGGTCGTAGGCGCGCACCATGAAGCCCCAGCGGTTCAGGCGCTGGGCCAGCGGGTCGTAGCGCCAGGCGTGTTCACCCAGGCCGTGCACGATGAGCACCACCCCGCGCGGTCGACGGCGTGCTGGCAACGGCCAGTCGTAGAGCGCGATGTTCAGGCCATCGCGCAGGGTGAACGGGGCCTCGGTGGTGTCCTCGGACATGGCGTTCAGGGCATGCGCGCGATCACCTGGGCCACCGATGCGGTGAGGCGCTGCGCGTAGTCGAGGTGCAGTTGGGGCCGTGTGCGTTGCTCTTGGGGCCGAGCACACCACACACCATCATCTGGGCCTTGGGGAAACCCCGGCTCAGCATGTTCATGAGCGGGATGGTACCGCCCTGGCCGATGGTGCCGCAACCGGCACCGAAGTGGGCCAACGAGGCGTCGTTCAGCGCCGACTCGAACCAGGGCGCGGTGGACGGTGCGTTCCAGCCGGTGGCCGAACTCAGGCCTTCGAACGTGACCTTGGCCTGGTAGGGCGCGTTGTCTTCCAGCAGGGTCTTGAGCTGCTGCACCGCGCTGGCCGCGTCCACCAGCGGCGGCAGGCGCAGGCTGAGCTTGAAGGCGGTGTAGGGCCGCAACACATTGCCGGCGTTGCCGATGTCGGGAAAGCCTTCGGCACCGGTCACGCTGAGCGTGGGCCGCCAGGTGCGGGCCAGCAGGGCCTCCACTGGGTCGTTGGTGGTGGGCAGGGCGAACACGGTGGAACCGCCGCAGTCGTGGTGCGCCCAGGGGAAACGCTTGAACAGTTCGTCACCCAGAATGGCCGCGGTGGTCTGCGCCTGCGCCAGGCGCTCGGCGGGCACCTCGCAGTGGAAGCTGGCGGGCAGCAGGCGGCCGGTGGCGCTGTCTTCCAGCCGGTCCAGCACCTGCCGCATGATGCGGAAGCTCGACGGCACCAGGCCCGAAGCGTCACCGGAATGGATGCCCTCGGTGAGGACCTCGACCTTGAGCACGCCGCTGGCCATGCCGCGCAGGCTGGTCGTCATCCACAGCTGGTCGTAGTTGCCGGCGCCGCTGTCGAGGCAGACCACCAGGCCCACGTCACCCAGGCGCGGGCGCAGCGCGTCCACATAGGGCAGCAGGTCGGCCGAGCCGCTTTCTTCGCAGGTTTCGATCAGGCCGACGATGCGCGGGTGCGCCACGCCCTGGGCCTGGATGGCCTGGATGGCGGCGATGCTGGCGTAGACCGCATAACCATCGTCGGCGCCACCGCGGCCGTAGAGCTTGCCGTCGTCGATCTTGGGCGTCCACGGCCCCAGATCGCTGCGCCAGCCGGTGAATTCGGGTTGTTTGTCGAGGTGGCCGTACATCAACGCTGTTTGCCCTGACGCGGGCGCTGGCGTGCCGTCCTGACCCTCAGAGGCCGGCAGCTCAAAGAACAGCACCGGCGTGCGCGGCTTGCCCTGCGCGTCGTTCAGTCGCAGCACCTCCAGCTGCAGGCCGGGCACCTGCTGCGCAAGCACCCAGTCGGCGGCGTCCTGGAGCACCCGCTCCAGCAGACCGTGGGCCGACCAGTCGGGGTCGAACAGCGGAGACTTGGCGGGGACCGCGATGTACTGCTGCAACGCGGGGACGATGCGCTCTTTCCAGGCCGCATCGACCTGGGTTTGCAAGCTGGAGGCGTCCAGCGGGAGGGCGGCGGTGGGCAGTCGGGCGTTCATGGCGGACCTTTCCGAAACACAGCGGAACAAGTGTTTCAGTATAGGCAGGCGCCAGCCCTGCCAGCGCCTTCGCCGAGCGAAATGGTTCACGGATCGCGGCGCTCATGCACCGCTGCTCGGTGCTGGCCAACAGACCGAGGCGAGGTCTGGGGAAAACCAGGGCCGCGCTGGCGCCTACCTAGCGGGCCTGCAACTGGAAGGTGGCCACCACGTTGGCCAGCTGGCCCGCCTGGGCACGCAGGTTTTCTGCGGCGGCGGCGCTCTCTTCCACCAGGGCGGCGTTCTGCTGCGTCATCTGGTCGAGCTGACCCACCGCGGTGTTGACCTGGCCAATGCCTTCGTTCTGTTCGTTGGCGGCGGTGGTGATGTCGCTGATGAAGGTGGAAATCTTCTGCGCATGGCTCACCATCTCGCCGATGGTGCGGCCGGCTTCGGCCACCAGATGGGTACCAGTCTCGACCTTGTCGACACTGGCGCCGATCAGGCCCTTGATCTCTGCCGCCGCCTCGGCGCTTCTGCGCGCCAGGTTGCGCACCTCGCCCGCGACCACCGCGAATCCGCGGCCCGACTCGCCTGCGCGCGCCGCTTCCACCGCCGCGTTGAGCGCCAGGATGTTGGTCTGGAACGCGATGCCATCGATCACGCCGATGATGTCGCCGATCTTGCGCGAGCTGTGGTTGATCTCGTCCATGGTGGCCACCACCTGACCGACCACCTGACCCCCCCGCGCCGCCACATCGGCGTTGGCCCGGGCCATCGCGCTGGCCTGGCGCGCGCTCTCCGCACTCTGGCTCACCATGCTGTTGATCTGCTCCAGGCTGCTGGCGGCCTGCTGCAAGCTGGCCGCCGCCTGCTCGGTGCGGTTCGACAGGTCCTGATTGCCCGAGGCGATCTCCACGCTGGCGGTGCCGATGTGTTCGGTGCTGCGGCGCACCTCGCCCACGATGCGCGCCAGCGACGCTTGCATCATCCCCAGCGCATGCATCAGCGCGGTCAGTTCGTCCTTGCCCTGGGTTTGCACCGGCTGCGTGAGGTCGCCCTTGGCGATGGCAGCGGCCAGATTCTGCGCGGCGTTGAGCGGCTGGCAAATGCTCTGCATGTTGGCCAGCGTGGTGGGCACCACCACGAACATGGCCAGGCCCACCGCCACCGCAAAGCCGATCAGCGTGAGTCGCTCGGTGGCCTGGGCCTGGGCCTGGAGGCCGGTGGCTTCGGCAGCGATGATGTTTTCAATCTTCTTGAGGTCCGCTTCCAGCGCGGCGTAGCGCTCGTGCGCGCGGTCCAGCACGCGGTTGGCCACGGTGGCGCTGTCGTAACCACCGTTCTGCATGTTGGTCACCACCGGTTCCACCGCCGCTTCGTAAGCGGTCAGGTTTTTCTCCAGGTCCTGCAACACCCGGTTGTCTTCGTCGGCCTCGCCCTGCTGCATGAGCGCGATCTGCTCGCGCACCCGCTGGCGAGCCTTGCCCCAGTTCAGGTGCGCCAGCGACAGCTGCTCGGGCGACTCGTACTGGATCACCATTTCTTTTTCGAACCGGCCCAGGTCGATCAGCCCCACATGCAGCCGGGCGAGCGCCTTGGACTCTTCGAACGCGTGATCCACGAACTCGTGGCTGAGCGCTTGCAGCTTCTGCATGCCCCAGAGCCCCGCGCCACCCACGCCCAACAGCAGCGCCAGCACGACGCCAATGGCGCCCACCATGCGCACCCGGATGGAAAACGAACGCATCACCGATTGCAGACCCATGTCTAGGACTCCTTAAACAGTACAACGAATGGGCACACTCAGGCGCTTGAAGTCCTGAACACCTGCATCGCCTGCGCCAACTGCTCGGCTTGCGATTTCAAGCTTTCCGTGGCCGCAGCGCTTTCTTCCACCAGCGCGGCGTTTTGCTGGGTCATCTGATCGAGCTGGTTGACCGCGGTGTTGACCTGGGCAATACCACTGCTCTGCTCGCCCGTGGCGGCGGTGATTTCAGCAATCATGTGGGCCACGCGCTGGGCATTCGCCACCACTTCGCCCATGGTGCTGCCGGCTTCGGCCACCAGGCGCGTGCCGTCCTGCACCTTGTCGACGCTGTTGCCAATCAGCCCCTTGATCTCTTTCGCCGCTTCGGCGCTGCGCTGGGCGAGGTTGCGCACCTCGGCCGCCACCACCGCAAAGCCACGGCCCTGCTCGCCCGCGCGCGCCGCTTCCACCGCCGCGTTGAGCGCGAGGATGTTGGTCTGGAAGGCAATGCCGTCGATGGTGCCGATGATGTCGCTGATCTTCTGGCTGCTGTGGTTGATTTCATCCATGGTGGCCACCACCTGACCGACCACCTGGCCGCCGCGCGCGGCCACTTCGGCGTTGGACACCGCCATCTGGCTGGCCTGGTGCGCCGCGTCCGCGCTCTGGCGCATGGTGCTGTTGAGCTGCTCCATGCTGGCCGCCGTTTCCTCCAGGCTGCTGGCCGCCTGTTCGGTGCGGGCCGACAGATCGCTGTTGCCCAGCGCGATCTCTCGGCTGGCGGTGTCGATGTGCCGGGCCGACACTTGCACCGAAGCCACCACCGACTGCATGCGCTGCAGCGCAGTCTGCAGCGCGAGGGCGCCCGGTGAACGAACCACATGCCCGCTGACATCGAGCGAGATGCCATCGGGCCGGTCGACCGATCGCACCAGAGCCGAAAGCTCTTCACCCTCGCGCGCGGTCCGGCCCATGCCCAGCACCAGCAGCACCTCCAGCGCGGTCTGGATCACCACATAGCCGGCGTGCAGCAAGACACGCCCAAAGTTCGGCTCGGTCAGGCAATACATGCCAAACCCGGCGGCCTGCAAGCGGTCGAACAGCACATGGTGCACCGCAAACAGACCAGCGGCCAGCATGATGGGCCGCCAGTCCAGGTAGACCATCAGCAGCGCGAGCGTGACGAACACACCGAAGTGAAATTCGAGCTCGCCCCGCGCCAGCTGAATGTGAAGCGCCACCAGGGCGACCAGGGTCGTGGTCAGCACCAGGCTGGACAACAAGGTGCCACGGGCGATGGTGTACACACCCACCGCCAGACCCGCCAGGGCCAGGGCACCGATCACACCCAGCGTGGGCTCGTAGTACATAAAACCCAGGGCAACAGCGGCCACAGCCGCCAGGGCGACGGCAGCGAGCATGACCCGGTTGGGGGTGCGGGTCGCTGGCGCTTTCTGGGCCTTGTGCGCCGGGCTGGCCGAAGCCTGGGGCGGGTGGTGCCGCACCGGGACGGCCTTCGGTGACACGGTGTTACTGGCGGCCGCCAGGCTCGACGCCCCTGCGTCGATGCGGAACACCGCCACCACCTGGGCCAGGCGGCCGGCCTGGTCTTTCAGGCTCTCGGCGGCGGCCGCACTCTCTTCCACCAGCGCTGCGTTCTGCTGCGTCATCTGGTCGAGCTGGCTGACGGCGGTGTTGACCTGGCCGATGCCGTCGCTCTGTTCACCGGCGGCGGCCGTGATCTCGCCCACGATGTCGCTCACGCGCTGGATCGAGCCCACGATCTCGCTCATGGTCTGGCCCGCATCGGCCACCAGCTGCGTGCCGGTTTCCACCTTTTCCACGCTGTTGCCGATCAGGCCCTTGATCTCCTTGGCCGCTTCGGCGCTGCGCTGCGCCAGGTTGCGCACTTCGCCGGCCACCACCGCAAAGCCCCGGCCCTGCTCGCCCGCACGGGCGGCTTCCACGGCCGCGTTGAGCGCCAGGATGTTGGTCTGAAACGCGATGCCGTCGATCACGCCGATGATGTCGCTGATCTTCTTGCTGCTCTGGTTGATCTCGTCCATGGTGCTGACCACCTGAGAGACAACCTGTCCGCCGCGCACCGCCACCTCGCTGGCGTTGGCGGCCAGCTGGTTGGCCTGGCGCGCCGCGTCGGCGCTGTTGCGCACCGTGCTGGTGAGCTGTTCCATGCTCGCTGCGGTCTCTTCCAGGTTGCTTGCCGCCTGCTCGGTACGCGCGCTCAGGTCCTGGTTGCCGCTGGCGATCTCGGTACTCGCCACGCCAATGCTGTCGCTGGCCTGGCGCACCTGGCGCACGGTGTTCAGCAGCGAGGCCTTCATGTCGGCCAGCGCCTTCTGCAGCTCGCCGAATTCGTCCTGTCGGTTCACACGGACGGATTGCGTCAGATCACCGTCGGCCACGGCCCGCGCCGCCCGCACCGCGTCGATCACCGGGGCCGTCACCGAACGCGTGATGCGCCAGGCCACCAACATGCCCACCAGCAGCGCCAGGACGGTCATGCCGGCGATCAGAACGATCTGGCGCGAGGCCGAAGCCTCCGCCCGCAGCACGAACGCGTTGACCTGCGCCCGTTCGCTTTTCTGAAGCTCCTGCATGGTGCCGACGTAGCGCTGCGCCGTGGGGAGCAGCTTGTCCGTCAACAGGCTCCCAGCCTGAGGGTCGGCCGCCTTGAGCGCATCAAAGAACGTCTTGCGCATGTCAATGTATTCCTTGCGCTGTGCAGCGATCTGCACCAGCAGGGCTTTGCCCTGATCGGAGTCGACCGTGGCCTCCAGGCCCTTCTGCAGCTCGTTGATGCGCTCGGTGGTTTGGGCTATCAATGGCTTGTAGTGGGCCTCCACTTCGGGGTTGTTGCCCGACCTGGCCAGGCCCATGACCCGGTTGATGTTCAGCTGGGTGCTGGCCACCCACTCGTCGGCCATGGCAGCACGTTGCTGCATATCGACGATCGTTTTTTCGTCTTTGATGGCGGAGGTGATGGACTGGATCGCCAGCCCCGCAACCGCCACCAGCAGCAGCATGACAATGCCAAAGCCCAGGCTCAGGCGCTGGCCAATTCTGAATTTGTCGAACATCGTGTGTCTCTTGAAGAATGTTTGGCCGATGGCGAGGCGAGCCGGCAAGGCTCACTGCAGCGATGCGGCGCTGTCCATCAGGCCCATGTCGGCGCTGCTCATGAGGGCGTTGATGTCCATCAGGATCAGCATGCGCTCGCCCACGCTGGCAATGCCGGTGATGAAGCTGGTGTCCACCGTCGTGTTCATCTCCGGCGCGGGCTTGATCAGCTCGTGGCTCAGCTCCAGCACGTCCGACACCGAATCCACCACCGCGCCCACCACGCGGCCGTGCACGTTGAGCACGATCACCACAGTGAAGCCGTTGTAGTCCACCTTCTCGCAGCCCAGCTTCATGCGCAGGTCCACCACCGGCACGATCACCCCGCGCAGGTTCACCACGCCTTTGATGAA
>JALOSH010000015.1 GCA_025458545.1 Hydrogenophaga sp. | reverse complement strand
GCGATGCCGGCGCGCGCGATCTGTGCGTCCTCCGACGACTTCACGCCGCTGACGCCCACCGCACCGATGCACTGGCCGTCCTTCATGATGGGCACGCCACCTTCGAGCATGCCGGCCACGGTGGGCGCGCTCAGGAACGAGGTGCGACCCTGGTTGATGACATCTTCATAGCCCTTGCTTTCCTTGCGGCCCAGTGCCGAGGTGTGCGCCTTGGCCGGTGCAATGTGCGAGGACAGGGGGGCCGCGCCGTCCATGCGATGCAGCCACAGCAGATGGCCGCCGTCGTCGACGATGGCAATGGTCACAGCCCAGCTGTTTTTCAGCGCTTCGGCTTCGGCAGCGGCGGCGATGAGCTTGATGTCGGCGGCTTCGAGCACGGCTTTGGTCTTCATGAACTTCTTTCGAGGTGGGGGTGTCAGAGTCCTCATGCCGGGCCAATGCCGACATGAAGGCGGAGAATCCGTGAAGATACCGCAAGGATTGCTGTTATGGCAGTCACGACTGTACTCACAAGTCCCTAAGGAAACCTTAAGAATCACCGGTCGGCCTTGGGCCAGGAACGCCTTGGCACCCTACAATGCGCTCCAACGCTGGGCCAAGAGCGCCCAGGCGCAATCCCACCGATTTTTGAAGGAGTTTGAAATGAACGAACAGGTACAAACCGGCGGTCGCTTCGGCACCGCCATCGGCAACGACTCGGCTCAGCGCAACAAGGTGCTGCGCAACACCTACTGGCTGCTGGCCTTGTCCATGCTGCCCACGGTGCTCGGTGCCTGGGTGGGTGTGCAAACCGGTATCACCGCCGGCCTGACCGGCTTTGTCGGGCTGATCGTGTTCCTGGGCGGCGCCTTCGGTTTCATGTACGCCATTGAAAAGACCAAGAACTCCGCTGCGGGTGTGCCGGTGCTGCTGGCCTTCACCTTCTTCATGGGCCTGATGCTCTCGCGCATGTTGGCCATGGTGCTGGGCTTCAGCAACGGCGCCAGCCTGGTCATGACGGCGTTTGCCGGTACCGCCGGCGTCTTCCTGGTCATGGCCAATCTCTCGACCGTGATCAAGCGCGACCTGTCCGGCATGGGCCAGTGGCTGTTCGTCGGTGCGCTGGCCATCATGATCGGTGCCGTCGTCAACGTCTTTGTGGGCAGCCCCATCGTCATGGCCGTGATCGCCACCCTGGCGATCGTGGTGTTCAGTCTGTACCTGCTGTTCGACCTGAAGCGCATCGTGGACGGCGGCGAAACCAACTACATCAGCGCCACCCTGGGCCTGTACCTCAGCTTGTTCAACATTTTCCAGAGCCTGCTCGCTCTGCTCGGCATTTTTGGCGGCGACCGCGAGTGATTCAGCGGCTCCGGCCAGAACAAAGGGACCTTCGGGTCCCTTTTTTTCGCCTATCCGAAGGCGCCCCAGGCACAGGTAGCTTCAAGTTGGCGGCCGATCCGCCGAAACAAGCATCACAACCGCTAAAACACCATGCGACACGCCGCCCTCACCTTGTGCCTGATCACCGCCACCAGCCTGCTGGCTGGCTGCGACGCGCTGGGTATCGAGACCGCCTCGCAGGTGGCCGAGAAAAAAGAGGCCGAGGGCCGTGCCATCGGCAGTGCCTGCCGCCACGCGGTGCGCAGCGTCGAAGACTGCTTCAGATCCAACCCCAAGGCGGGCAAGGCCGCTGTTTTTGCGGGCTGGAAGGACATGGACGCCTACATGCGCGAAAACGAGGTGGTGGGCATGCCCTCCCCACCGGCGGCACCCGAGCCCGAAGCCGCACCCGAGGCTGAAGGCAACCAGGTCGACGAGGCCACAGACCCACCTGGCAAACCGGCCCGCAGCTCCTGACCTGGCCTCCGCTCAGACGGGTCCGTCGCTCGCCAGTTCAAACACCGCCATGCTCTCCACGTGCGCGGTGTGCGGGAACATGTTCACCACCCCTGCCGCGGTGCAGCGGTAACCCGCCTGGTGCACCAGCAAGCCGGCATCGCGTGACAACGTAGCCGGGTTGCAGCTCACGTAAACGATGCGTTGCGGCGGCGTCCAGCCACCGCGCAGCTCGGGCTGCTGGTGCAGATCGGCCAGGGTCTTGGCCAGCGCAAATGCGCCTTCCCGGGGCGGGTCGATCAGCCATTTGTCGGCCACCCCATCGGCCACCAGCAGCTCGGACGTCATCTCGAACAGGTTGCGCGCGACAAAGCGCGTGGGCGCCAGCAGCACCGGGCGCCCATGCTGGTTGACCGACAGGTTCTCGCGCGACCGGGCCACCAACGTCTCGCTGCCCTCGATGCCGAGCACCTCGCCCGCCATCGATGCGATCGGGAGCGTGAAATTGCCCAGACCGCAAAACCAGTCGATCACGCGCTCGTGCTTCTGCGCGTCCAGCAGGCGCAACGCGCGCGAGACCAGCACGCGGTTGATGTGCGGGTTGACCTGGGTGAAATCGGTCGGCTTGAACGGCATGGTGATGTCGAATTCCGGCAGCGCGTACGACAGCAGCGGCCCCCCTTCGTCGAGCAGCTTCACGGTGTCCGGCCCCTTGGCCTGCAACCACCACTGCACCCCGTGCTGGGCGCCAAAGGCCCGCAGGCGGGCCAGGTCGTCCTCGCTCAGCGGCTCCAGGTGGCGCAGCACCAGCGCGGTGACCTCGTCGCCGCAGGCCAGCTCGATCTGCGGACAGGTTTCGCGGGCGTCCATGCCGAAGATCAGCGAGCGCAGCGGCATCAGCATCGCGTTCACATGCGGCGGCAGCACGTGGCAGACCTGCATGTCGGCCACGTATCGGCTCTTGCGCTCGTGAAACCCGATCAGCACCTCGCCCTTTTTGTGCACGTACCGCACCGACAGCCGCGCCCGGTAGCGGTACCCCCAGGCCGGTCCCTGGATCGGGCGCAGCAGGGTCTCGGCCTTCACCTTGCCCAGGTGCCAGAGGTTGTCCTCCAGCACGCGCTGCTTGACCGCGACCTGCGCGCTTTCGTGCAGGTGCTGCATCTTGCAACCGCCACAAGCGCCCGCGTGCAGGCCAAAGTGGGGGCAGCCCGGGCGCACCCGCTGCGACGATTCGCGGTGGATCGCCGTGACCACGCCGGCTTCCCAGTTGTTCTTCTTGCGGTGGACGTTGGTGCTGACCACTTCAAACGGCAGCGCCCCTTCGATGAACACTACTTTGCCATCGGGTCGGCGGGCAATGCCCTGGGCATCGATATCGAGCGATTCCACCGCCAGCCAGCCCTCGGGCAACACCGGGGCTGCGGGGTCGGGGTCTTGGTCGCGGGCGTTGGTCAGGAGGCTGTTTTCGTGGGTGAGGGGCGCTGTCATGCCCCGATTGTCTCAGGCTGCCTGCGGGTGCTTCAGACCCAGGCCTTGAGGTACTCGTCCCAGTGAGACTCGGTCGGTGCCAGGTGGCCGAGCGTTTCTTTCACGTAGGCGATCTCCTGGTCGTATTCCGCCTCGGTCAGGCCACCGCGCATCTTCTGAAAACGGCAATACACCAGGTAGGTGTTCATCACATCGGTCTCGCAATAGCGGCGGATGTCTTCGGTCTGCCCGGCCAGATACTGCGCATACACCTGCGAGCCGTCCATGCCGAGCTTGCCGGGAAAGCCACAGAGCTTGGCCATCGCGTCCAGCGGCGCGTTGTTCTTGGGGCTGTACATCGCCAGCAAGTCCATCAGGTCCAGATGGCGCATGTGGTAGCGGCTGATGTAGTTGTTCCACTTGTACTCCCGGTCGTCTTCGCCGAGGTCCCAGTACTTGCTGGCCTCCACGCCGTGGCGCAGGCCGCGGTAGTGCAGCACTGGCAGGTCGAAGCCACCGCCATTCCAGCTCACCAGCTGGGGCTGGTGCTTTTCGATGCTGTTGAAGAAGGTCTGCACCACCTTGAGGCCTTCGGCATTGCGGAACACCACGCTGATCACCAGCACGCGCTGCAGGTGCAGCGGCATGAAGTCGCTCTGGCCTTTTTCCTGGCGTTCGGCCAGCCAGGCTGCATAAACCTGGGCGTCGGTGACCTCGGCGGGATCACCCCGCAGAGCGCGCAGGCCCGCCACGTCGGGAATCGACTCGATGTCAAAAACCAGAACGGGCCAGGCCATGGGGTGGAGCGTTGGGGCCGGGTCAATGGCCCCGAAGGTTACCGCTTGGGCAGGAAGGTGAGCGGGTCCACCGGTCGGCCCTGGCGGCGCACCTCGAAGTGCAGCTTCACCCGGTCGGCGTCGCTGCTGCCCATTTCGGCGATTCTCTGGCCTTGCTTGACCGTCTGGTCTTCACGCACCAGCAGGGCCTGGTTGTGCGCATAGGCGGTGAGGAAGGTGTTGTTGTGTTTGAGGATGATCAGGTTGCCGTAGCCGCGCAGACCGGCACCGGCGTAGACCACACGGCCATCGGCAGCCGCCAGCACCGGGTCGCCCACCTTGCCGCCAATGCCGACCCCTTTGTTCTTGGCTTCGTCAAAGGTGGCCACCACCGCCCCCTGGGCTGGCCACACAAAGCTCACCGCGTCTCCCGGTGGCACGGCCGCGGCGGGCGCGGGCGCTGCGGCGGGCGCAGGCGCGGGCGCTGCGTTGGTGGTGGTCGCAGCCGCTGACACCGTGGCGGTGCCGGTCCCGATGGCAGTCAGCGGACGGGCGACCACGCTGGTGGGCGTCACGGGCGCCGAGGTCACACCGCTGGGAGCTGGAGCCTGGGCCGGAGCGGCCGCCACCACCGTGGCGGAGCCCACTGGCGGCGACACCCGAAGCACCTGACCGACCTCGATCACGTTGGGGTTGGCCAAGTTGTTCCAGGCCTGGACATCGCGCCAGGTCTGACCGGCATCCAGGGCGATGCGGAACAGCGTGTCACCCGGCTGAACCGTGTAGTAGCCGGGCTTGCCGGCGTTTTCGGCGCCGGGCATGGTTCTGGCGGCTTCCACCACGCGGGCTGTCGGTGCCTGTCCACGGTCTTCGACCGGCGCGGGCTGGGCCAGACGCCGACCCGCACAACCCGCGGTCGCCATCAAGGCCACCAGCACGGTGAGGGCCACTGCGCCCTGCCAAGCCGGTCTGGGCAGTTGCCTGGGATCGGCCGCGGCCTCGACAAATTGCTTGTTCATGGAAATTCCCACCTGTGTGATTCAGGTCCGGCATCCTGGCCGGACCGTCAAAAAACGACTCCGCCTGTCTTCACAGGGGCGAAGTCATGCTAAGCCCGATTTTAGAGGCACGAAATGCACCGCCTCCAGCTCGCAGCGGATCGGTCCGTCCGGGGTCTTGTCGATCACCACCAGGTTCTGATGCCCGGTGGCGGTGACGGCTGGCGCGACCAGCCGCCCACCCACCGCCAACTGATCGATCCAGGCCTGCGGAATGGCCTCGCCACCCGCTGCCGCGATGATGCCCGCATAAGGCGCCCCTCGGTCGTACCCCAACATGCCGTCGCCGAACAGCAGGTGCAGGTTCGACAACCGGAACCAGCGAAGGTTCTCACGCGCCTTCTCATGCAGGCCGCGCAGGCGTTCGATGCTGTAGACCTCGCGTGACACATGGCTCAGCACCGCGGCCTGGTAGCCACACCCGGTGCCGATCTCCAGCACCCGGCCCAGCTTCTCGCTGCGACCGTGACACAGCAACTCGATCATGCGCGCGACGACATTGGGCTTGGAAATGGTCTGCCCCAGGCCGATCGGCAGACTGGTGTCTTCATAAGCCTGGTTGACCAGCGCCGAGTCGACGAAACGGTGGCGCTCCACCGCCTGCATGGCAGCCAGCACCGCGGGATGGGTGATGCCCTGGAGCCGCAGTTTGTGCACCATGGCCGCACGCACGGCCTGTGAGTCCATGCCAAAGCCACTGCTGGTCGGCGTCGGCACGGCCACCCGCGCACGTTCTGGCAGCGGCGCAGCGACAGCTTGACCGGCCGCACCCAGGGACGCTGAGAGTCGGACCGGAAAACCCGGGCGGGCCTTCTCGGCGGGCGGGTTGCCCGAGGGCAGGCCGTGCGGCAGGCGCTTCATCAACGGTCCCCACCGGTCGACAGCAAAGCCGCCATCGGGGCCCAGTACGGCAGGCGTTCGTGATCGGTCAGGTCCACCTGCAGCGGCGTGATGGTGGCGTAACCAAGGGCGGTGCCATGGAAATCCGTGCCCTCGGCGTCGTCCTTGGCCGGACCCGCGCTGCCGATCCAGTACATGGTGTCGCCGCGCGGGTTGGTCTGCGTGATCACCTGCTCGGCGGCATGTCGGCGGCCCAGGCGCGCCACCTTGAAACCTTTGATCTCGGCGGCCGGCCGGTTGGGCAGGTTCACATTGAGCAGCCAGGGGGCGTTGCGCTGCGCGGCGTCGGGCAATGAAGGCAGCAACCTGGCCACCAGTTCGGCGGCTTTTTGCGCCGCCGAATCCAGGTGGGCCCAGCCTTTATCCGTCTGGGAGAACGCTATCGCGGGAATGCCAAACAGGTAACCCTCCATCGCCGCGCCCACCGTGCCCGAATAGATAGTGTCGTCGCCCATGTTGGCGCCGTTGTTGATGCCAGAGACCACCAGATCGGGCCGATAACCCAACAAACCGGTCAGGGCGATGTGCACACAATCGGCGGGGGTTCCGTTGATGTAGCGAAAACCATTGGGCGCGGTGTGCACATACAGAGGCGAGTGCAGCGTGAGTGCGTTCGACTTGGCGCTGTTGTTGTGTTCGGGCGCCACCACTTCCACGTCGGCCAGACCCTTGAGGGCTTCATAGAGCGCCACAATGCCGGGCGCCTGGTAACCGTCGTCGTTGGAAATCAAAATTTTCATGCTACCGATTTTAGGTGCAGGGGCAGAACGCCCGTGCGGCACCGCGCCGGTCGCCGCAGCGACAGCAGGCGGGCTTACCCGCTGCGACAGCGGGCTCTCGCTCCCTATCATCGCGTCGACCAACCGTCATAGAGGAGATCACCATGCATGCATGGCTGTGCGAAAACCCGGTGGGCGTCGAAGCCCTGCGCTGGACAGAACTGCCAACCCCCGAACCTAAAGCGGGCGAGGTGCGGATCGACATACAGGCCGCCAGCCTGAACTTTCCGGATCTGCTGATTGTGCAGAACAAGTACCAGATGAAGCCGGCACTGCCTTTTGTCCCCGGCTCCGAATACGCCGGCGTGGTCAGCGCCGTGGGAGAAGGCGTGAAGCACCTGCAGGTGGGCCAGTCCGTGGCCTGTCTCAGCGGCACCGGCGGTTTTGGCACCCAGACACTGGCGCCAGCCTCCCTGTGCATGCCATTGCCGCCCGGCTTTCCGCCGGTGGACGCGGCAGCCTTCATCATGATCTACGCCACCTCGTGGCACGCCTTGATGGACCGCGCCGCTCTACAAGCGGGCGAGACGGTGCTGATCCTCGGCGCGGCAGGTGGTGTGGGCACGGCAGCGATACAGATCGCCAAGGCAGCTGGCGCGCGGGTGATCGCCGCCGCGTCGAGCGACGAGAAATGCGCGCTGTGCCAATCCCTGGGTGCCGACGACACCATCAACTACGGCATTCACACACCACAAACCACGCTGCGCGAAGAGATCAAGCGCCAGAGCAACGGCAAGGGCCCGGATGTGGTCTACGACCCAGTGGGCGGCGAGTTTGCCGAACCGGCGTTCCGCTCCATCGCCTGGCGCGGACGGTACCTGGTGGTGGGTTTTGCGAGCGGCCCGATCCCGAACCTGCCACTGAACCTGGCCCTGCTCAAGGGCGCCAGCATCGTGGGTGTGTTTTGGGGGGATTTCGCCAAGCGCGAGCCACAGGCCAACGCACACATGATGCAAACCCTGGCTGCGATGTACCTGAAGGGCCAGATCAAACCGGTGATCGACCAGACGCTGCCGATGAGCGAGCTGCCCAAAGCCTACGCGATCATGGGTTCGCGATCGGTCAAGGGCAAGCTGGTGCTGGTGAACTGACTGCCGCCAGCCGACCAGAAAAAAGCCCGTGCTTTTTGAGGAAGCACGGGCTTGGATCGGGTGGGGTGGCTGATGGGACTCGAACCCACGACAACAGGAATCACAATCCTGCAAATTCTGTATTTGCGGGTGTTGAGGCATGTTGCTACAATCAATATAAATCAACAGCTTATGCCCATTCATATGGTTACAAACACAGTACAAGTGTTGAGCGAGATTTGGCAAAACTGAAGGTTTTTGGCTACGCAGTGGCTACACAGTGGCTATCCAGCAGCTAACCAAGAATCTGCGCATCCGCGCAACATGATGGAACCAGCATGGCCCGACCGAGAAAGGCAGACGCCCCGGACACTACCCAAGCGATTGAGCTGACGGCGGGGGCTATCGAGCGGTTGACCTGCCGAACCGACATCAAAGGTCAGGCGTTTCTGAGGGACACCAAGGTACCCGGCCTGCGGGTGCGGGTGACCAACACGGGAGCCAAGTCCTTCGTGTTTGAGTCCAAGCTGAACCGGCAGACCATCCGGCGAACCATCGGGGACGTGCGAGTCTGGACGATTGACAAGGCCCGGGCAGAGGCTCGCCGGCTGGGGGTACTTCTGGACAACGGAGACGACCCGAGAGAGCTTGAGAGACAAGAGCAGGCGAAGAAGGCATCACGGGCCACCGAGCTGGCCGCGCAACGTGTCACCGTGGGCGAAGCATGGGCAGACTACTTGGAGGACCGCCGACCGCACTGGGGAGAGCTTCACTACCGAGACCACATCATCAAGGCATCCCCAGGCGGAGAGCCGTCAAAGCGGCGAGGCCAGACCGACCGGAAGACTCAGCCCGGGCCGCTGGCCAGCTTGATGGTGTTGCGCCTGTGTGACCTCGACACGCCGACCGTGGAACAATGGGCGGCCACCGAGGGCAAGATGCGCCCAGCGTCTGCGCGGCTGGCGTGGAGGTTGCTGTCGGTGTTCCTGACATGGTGCGCCGAACAGCCTACGTATGCGGGCGTGCTGCCGTCACACAACCCGGCCAAGAGCCGCAAGGCCCGCGAGTCACTGGGGCGGGCAGGCGTGAAGTCGGACGTGCTGACCCGTGCGCAGCTATCGGCCTGGTTCGAGCGCGTGCGTCAAATCCCCAACCCGGTCATATCTGCCTACCTGCAAACCCTGCTGCTGACGGGCGCTCGCCCGGGCGAGGTGCTGGCGCTGCGATGGGAGGATGTAAACACGCAATGGAAGGGCATCAGCATCAAGGACAAGGTGGAAGGAACGCGGGAGATTCCGTTGACGCCCTACATCGCCCAGTTGCTGGCTCCCCTCCCCCGCCGCAACCAGTGGGTGTTTTCCAGCACGCGGACACTGAGCATGGACGAGCACAACATCCATCGGCGGCAGGTCAAGGCGGCCCGCAAAGGCAAGGAGGTCCCCACCGGAGACGTGCTGGAGACCAGCGCCAGCGGACGCATCAGCCTGCCGAACACGCCTCATGCACGGGCCTGCACAGCAGCTGGAATCGACGGCCTGAGCCTGCACGGGCTGCGCCGCTCGTTCGCCAGCCTGACCGAGTGGCTGGAAATCCCTGCGGGGGTGGTCGCACAGATCCAAGGCCACAAGCCCAGCGCAACGGCAGAGAAGCACTACAAGCGCCGCCCCATTGACCTGCTGCGCCTGCACCATGAGCGCATCGAGACGTGGGTTCTGGCGCAGGCAGGGGTGAAGTTCGACCCCAAGGCAGAACCCAGCAAGATGCGGGTGGTGGGGTGAATTTTGAGGCCCCGGAAAACTCCGAGGTCATTCAGAAAAACTCAGTTCCCCTGAAAAAACCTTAGTTTTCCCCAGCTAGGTCGGGCCGCAATCCGACCGAAAAGTCAGACCTCCCGCTGGCCTGCTGGGGACATTTATTCGGGGGTTTCTCGCTCGGGAGGGCGCAGACATGGAAAGCCAACCGGCAAGCACCGAGACCTGGAAACGGCGCGCAACGCGCCTGCTTCGCCATTGCGATATAGACGGACACTTCCGCATTGACGCCCGTGGAGTATGGCCAGTGGAGCCTCGGGACACCATTGGGGATGATGGAGAACTGAAACAGTTCGGGAAGTGGCGGAGCAGTCCTGACGGCAATACAGGCGACGTTTTCGGGCAGTGGCGACCTGCGCGTGTGTTGGCCGCCAAAGGGTACGAGATTGACCCAGCCGACACCCCGGCCCTACCGTTTCCATTTGATGCGAAGAAGCTGGCCGCCTTCATGGTGAACGGCATGGGTGCATTCGTTGCAGAGTGGTACTGCGATGGCGACTGGGACAACGGCCTGAGCATCGAGGTTCTTGAGCGAAGCCTTCCAGTCGATGAAACCTGGCTGCGCCAGACCGTGAAGGAGGCGATTGACGCCTATCGCGCTGCGAAGGAAGCCCTTGGAAGCCCGGATGGGGAGCATCCTGACCCCGATGAGATTGTTTGGAAGTTGCTCAAGACAGACGACGCACCGGCAGCGCCGCCAAACGGGCAACAGAATGCACCGAAGCGCAACGCGGCTACATACCAAATTGAGCAGAAGCCCGCTCAGGCCTACCGCCAAAAGCGTCGTGACTTGCTAGCGCCTGTCATTGAGAAAGCCCAGGTGCAGAGTGGCAATCGCTATGACGCGGCAGCCGTGTGGAATGTGTTGGTGACGATGGCGAAAATTCCGGATTCGCCGCTGATAGGCGTCAGTGACGAGGGCATCAAGTGGTCCGATGGAAACGACGGGGTGAAGTTTCTGAAGCTCAAGAATCTACGCGACCGACTCAAGCGGGAGCGAGATGGCGCAAATGACCAAGGCAGCAAGCGCTAATGCTCGCTAAGGCGCGCAAAAGCTCTCCAAGGCTCGCAAGCTGGTATTCGTCCGGCGCATTCAAACAATGGGTATCCATGCATCGCCATTCGGCGGTGTTTGGAGAACCCCATGAAGCCCACCAATAGCAACGAAGCCGCAACCGCCGCACTTGAACACCAGTTCCCGCCGCTTGCGCAGGTCAACAAACCGACTGTCACAACCGAACAGGCAGCCTATTACCTGAATCGCCGCCCCCAGACCTTGCGCATCTGGGCAATGGGTAGCGGCCCAATCCTCCCGCTGCGCATCAATGGCCGCCTTGCCTGGAGAAAGGCCGACATTGAAAAGCTGCTGGGGGTGGTCTGAAATGGAAACCCCAGCCGCAACAGAAGTCACGACGAGCGTCCCGAACAGCGCGAAGCATCCCCAATCGGGCCGCCTGCCTACGAGGCTGGAGACCGTTATTGCCGATGTTCTGTCCCAACTGCTGGAGGGCAAGCGACTCACCGGCATGGATGGCGTGTACGCGGCGAGCACCACGCGCCTTGCTGCGGTGGTTCACGACCTGGAACAAACCCACGCATGGACAGTGGAGCGCGACGAGATTGCGAACGGCTGCAACGATGGCCGGACGACGACCATCACGCGGTACTGGCTAGACAGCGGAGCAATTAAAACGGCCCGCAATGCTGGCGCAGACGACTGGTGCGCCCAGGTGAAGGCCGCCCGTGCTGCGTTGCGGAGGAAGGCGATGGAGGCGAAGCGCGAGGCCTACCGCAAGAACCAGCGCAAGGCCATGCGCACCATCCCTCCTGGACAAGGCGAACTGTTTACCGTGGGGGGTGCACATGGCCAGTGACATTGCGTTCTTTGCTACCAAGAGCATCAGCCTGAACATCTGCGGCGGTCGCAAGCCTCAGATGCTGATGGACGCGGCCCGACACAACCTGCGCGAGATCCAGGCTGAGCGCGGCGCAGACGGTCACATCGACGCAAGCCGTATCGAGGAAAACGTGCTGCTGGCAGGCCCGGGAACCGCCGAGGGGGTGCAGGCGCTGGCAGTCAAATGGCTGGCCGAGTCTGGCATCGACACGTCCAAGATGCGCCGCGACCACTGCCAAGCCATCGAAGTCGTGTTCAGTCTGCACGCGAAATCGTCGATCGATCCGGTGGCCTACTTCCGCCGCTGCCTGGCGTGGGTCGGTGCCGAAATGCGCCTCCCGGTCCTGAGTGCCGTCGTCCACCAGGACGAAGCGACGCCGCACTGCCATGCGCTGCTTCTGCCCGTTCGGGACGGGAAGCATGTCGGCAGCTACCCGATTGACAAAAAGGCGCTGCGAGGGATGCGCGATTCATTTTTCAACAAGGTGGCCGGTCCTTCTGGCCTCAGACGCATGGGTGCGAAGATGACCGGAACAGTGAAGCGCATGGCCGTGGCAGCCGTGCTGAGGACGTGCGAGGAACAGGGGATGCCCGAAAAGGTCAGTGTGCTCTGGCCCATCTTCCGTGCTGCGATTGAGCGCGACCCGACCGAGGCGGTGAAGGCGCTGAACCTCAGCGATGAGGAAATTCGCGCCGAGAAAACGGGTGCACCGAATCCTATAGGGTTTGCTGGCGACGACATTCATGCCGCTCCGAACCCTACAGGGATTGAAAAGCACCCGCAAAAGACCGAACCCTATCCCTGTGTAGGGTTCGCTCAACAAACCACCTCCTCGGCACCTGCTGAACAGGCTGTGGGCGAGGCGGCGGCGAGCGGTGGCGGAATTCAGAATCGCGGCAGCGGCGATAACCGCAAGCGCATCGAAACGCTTGAGGAGTTGTGGGCTGCGGTTGGTTGCCGCTCGGTGTGGAAGGGCCGGAAGAAGCCTGAGCGCGAGACGGCGGCGAGCGGTATGGTGGCGAAGACCGTGGCTGCGGCGGAGCCTGGCTGCAAAAGCGTCCCGGTGACGGTAGAGCCTGTGAGCGTGGAGAAGGACGACGGTAATGGCGTGGTTCGGGTGCGCGATGAGTTTGCGGACGACCTGAGCGCGTGGGGGGACTACTGAGAGGTTGGTGCGTGGTTCGGATGTCCTGTTGTGCAGTCAACTACGTTATCAGCCAGCATCCACCCATCGCCCATCGACAACGCGTGCGCGCCCCAGAGCCACGAGCGTATCCAGTAGCGTGGGCAGGCGGTCGCGCCAGCGGCCCCGGCCGTTGAAGTGGCCGGCAAGCCCTTCGAGGTCCAGGCTGCGCCCAGCGCTGGCCAACACCTCAGCAACAGCCTTGATTTGCTCGGTCAGGCCAGTGGGCCAAGGGCGTTGCACCACAGCCACCTTTGCAAGCTTGACCTCCGCGGTGGCGTCCTCGCTGTCGTCGTCCTCGCTGGTGTCCATGGCCACCTGTTTGCCCTGCCCTGTCTGCTGGAATTCAGGGCGCAGCCAGTGCACCCTGCCGGCCGCTTCCTCGGCGGCACGCTTGGCGTTCAGCTCGACCAGCCGCACCAGCAGGGTTTCGGTGGCAGCGGGCAGGGTCAGGTCGGCCCAGCCGTAGGCCTGCAGCACGGCGGCGTCCAGTTCGTCGTGCAGACTCTTGAGCACGCCCACCAGCCCGTGTTCGTGGACCACCTTCTCCTTGGCGGTCAGCGCCTCGCCGCTGCGCAGCTTCTCCAGCACGTTGTACGTGGCCGTGAGGGTGGCGTCGGCATGGGCCGCTAGCCGCGTCTTGCGGTGGGAGTCGATTTGCTCGGCCAGAGCGCGGATGCGCTCGGCCAACGCCGCTTCAGTGTCGATATCGGGAAAGGGGAACGCCTCGAAGCATCGAGTCTTGACATAGACGGGGTCGTTCCCCACTCCCAACCAACTACCAGCTGCCAACGCCCAGGCACCATGCACGCGACTTGAAAGAACACCCAGGTGGAATCCCCCATGCAAGGCGATGGCCACCAGCTTGTTGTCGGGCAGTACAGCCCCATCCAGGAACTGGAATACCCGGTGCTTGGCGGTCTCTACCGTGGCGATGTAACGCGGGAGTCCAGTCAATTGGCGACGGAGCTTCGGGTTTGTCTCACCGAACAGCCACCAGTTCTTTTTACGAGACTCTCGGTTGTTCTGGTCGCGCTCGGGCTTCACCCGCTCCAGCACCCATTGGTAGGCGGCTGGGTAGCGCTGGCGGGCCTCATCGGCGGTTAGTCCAAACATGTCAATGACCAGCACGTCACGCGGCGTGCCTGTCAGGTCGCGCCCATTGCGATATTCGCGGACATGGCGCTCAAGGCCCGGGACAGTGCCCAGCCCAAGGCCGGCCGCCTCCTGACGTGTGACGATGAAGCCCGCGCCAAAAAGCTGTACGCCCCGGTTGCTCAAGTCGGCATTGGCCCGCAGGCTGCACGCCCCAGCAACATTGGCCCCGACGGAGAGGTCGGGGTGAATCAGCCCCCGCCTCTCAACCAGAGACACGGCCACCTCGCCAAAGTCGCCCTCGCTCTCCGCCTGCACGCTGTACAGCCGTCCCTCGTGCTGGCCAGGTGCTGCCACCGTCATGGCAATTCGGACGGCCGCGCCGTTGGCGCTGTCCACCCAGGGGTGGTCTGGCACCGCATAGACCAGCGACAACCGCCGGTCCTCCGTGGCCTGCTGCACCACGCGGCGGTTGAAGGTCTGGCGCAGGCTGTTGGTGGTGATGAAGCCGAAGCGCTCGGCCCTCCCGGCCCGCACCTGCTCGGCCGCGTGGTGCCACCAGTACATGACGAAGTCGGCACTCTCGGGCACCTTGGGCCAACTGCCCCGCAAGGCATCCACATAGCCGTCGCCCAAGGCGCCGCGCATGGCACCAGCACCAATGAACGGCGGATTCCCTACGATGAAGTCGGCCTTGGGCCATTGCGCCTGCCGGGGTTTGAGGTAGTGCCACTGCACCACCTGGGCGGATTCATCGGGCACACGCTGCCCCGTCACCGGGTGGGGCTTGGTGGTCACGCCGTCCCAGCGAGTACGCACCTGGCCGTTGGTATCGGTCAAGGGCTCCTGGCCGTCGTAGGCCAACACGGCGTCGCGGTGTTCGATGTTGCCGTAGTCGTGCACCACCGGCTCAGCCACACTGGCATGGCCGTTGGTGCGGATGTGCCACTGCAAGAAACCAATCCACAGCACCAGCTCGGCCAGAGCGGCGGCGCGCTCGTTCAGCTCCACCCCGCGCAGCTGCTGCAGGGTCACGGTCTCGCGGCCCAGGTCAAGCGCGTCCTGCGTGTCGCCCAGGGCGCCCAGCTGGTTGAGTACCTCGCCCTCCAGGCGCTTGAGGTGCTCCAGCGTCACGTACAGGAAGTTGGCACTGCCGCAAGCCGGGTCCAGCACTCGCAGGGTGCACAGGCGGTGCAGGAAGTCGCGAAGCTGCTGACGCGCCTCCTTCCACTTGGCGCGGACTGCCGATTGGTGCTTGTCACGCTCCTCTCGATGCTTGGTGTCCAGTGCTGCCACCGCCTTGCTGCTAAGTCCCTCGAAATCGGCCTTGGTCTTGGGTGCTGGAGGGTTCTCCTCCAGCTCGGCGGCTTCGTGCGCCAGCAGCAAGGCGGCGGCCTGGGCGTTGGCCCACTCGGCCCGCAGGGGCTCAATGATGGTGGGCAGCACCAGCCGCTCCACGTAGGCCCGGGGGGTGTAATGAGCGCCAAGGGTGTGGCGCTCGTTGGGGTCCAGCGCGCGTTCCAGCAAGGTACCGAAGATGGCTGGCTCCACCTCGCGCCAGTTGGCGGAGGCGGCCTCAATCAGCAGGTCGATTTGCTCCGGCGTGAGCAGTAGGCTGTAGCCGTCGGCACTGTCGCCCTTGAACAGCTTGCCGTTGAAGCGCAGCACAGGCTTGACCAGCGCTGCGGAGAAACCGCCCCTGTCCATATCGGCCCACAAAATGCGCAAAATCTGCTGCACGGTCACTGGTTCTTCGCGGTGCTGTTTCAGCAAAGCCTGGAACGAGCCCTTAGGTAACAGCTCCACGTCCTCGGCAAACATTGAAAACAGGCAGCGGGAGAGGTACGCAGCTACTGTGTGCGGCGCGTGCCCGGCATGCTCCAGAGAGCGGGCAAGCAGTGCCAATTGATTGGAAACATCGCGGGTGACCTTCGCGGCGATCAATGCCGGGTTAAGGTCATCCGGTCGAGTCCAAATCTTGCTCAGACGGTCCAGCACCTCGGGCTTCGCCAAGTCGGCCAGCGGGATGCGGTGGCTGCGTGGGTCTGGAAAGGGCGTGTAGGTGCCGCCGCTGCGGCTGAACTCCGCATACACCTCGACAACGGTGCCAACGTCCACCACGATGAGAAAGGGCGGGCGGCCCTCTTCAGGCGGCAGCGCTCGCGCGTAGCCCTCGCCCTGGCTGCGGGCACGCAGCAGGCCATCGTCGAAACCCTTGGTGTGCGAGCCGGCCTTGAGCTTCTTGGCTTCCAGCACAAAGTGGCCGCGCTTGTAGCAGTCGATGCGGCCGGCGCTGCTTGAGCCGTCGCCATGGCTGAATGTGATGGGTCGCTCGAACATGTAGTCCTGCACAGGCGTGGCGTGTGGCTTTGCCACTCCCATCAATTCGCACAGATCCATGACGAAACTCTGAGCGGTGGCCAGCTCGCTCGCGGTGACTCCCTGCCAGCGCTCAATGAACACTGAAGCCGTCATTTTTTTGGTATCCATGGCGGCATCATAGGGTGAGCGACGACTACGCCCACGACACAAGTGCATGGGAGGACTGAATGGGTCTGAGGGTCACCAAGGATCACCATTTGGTCACCACCGGATGGGAACAGAAGCATCGGCGGCATCGAGCCTTACCCTGCTTGTGGGTTTACCGGCGCAATTTCTGTACAGCGCGGTTAGCGCTGCAGTTACAGTGAAATGCCGTCTGCAGGAAGCTGACCGGCGCGCTCGAATCTTCCAATGGGGTCGTAATGAAAAAGCTATGGAATGGCGAAGTACCGTTGTCGGTGGCCTATTGGGTCTATGGCTGGCTGTTACCGATGGGGCTCGCATTGGTCTTCGTCATCCTTGGCATCACGCTGGTGCCTGGCTCTGTACCCGCGCAGTTGTTTGTGCTGGTCGTCGGTTGCTACACGGTTTTTTGGGGCATCGGAACGTGGCGAACTGCCTCCAAGTACCAAGGCCTGAAGCTATGGGCCTTTCTTGCGAAGGCCCACATCGTGGCCCCGTTGGTCCTGCTGGCCTTTGCATTCGCAACACTTGCGGTGGTCAGGACCAACCAAAATGCGGGGGCATCTCATGCAGTGCAGGAGCCGATTGCTGAGAGCCCCAGACCGGTCGGTCTGAATTCAGAAGGTGAAACCCTGAGAGAAAAGCTAGCTCGCCCCATAGCACCACATCAAGACCAAGTAGCAGCAGGCGTGGGCGCTGACAGCAGAGCTAGTGCGAATACAGCGTCCAAGTTGTCATCAGAACAAGCTGCCCGCGCGCGCGCGCAACCGAGCGAACTGGGCGCGGCCAAGATGGATCTCAATGAAGCCCGTAAGCGCATCCCCGAACTGGCTGGGCTGAGTGACGAGTCAGCACTTGATGTCATTCATAGGGTGTATTACCCCGACATGGACAAGGCCGTGCTGGCGGAACGGCTGGGCTACAAGGCTCCACCTTCGCCGGCACCCGAGCGCCTTGGCTGGCTGGATCAACGCCTTTACGAGTCCTGCCAGCAAGACGCAGCCAAAGCACCAACCGCACAGGGCGTAGTGGTGGGCCTTCGCATTTGCCGCGAGAAATTCGGCCGATGACTCCCTGTCATCCATGCGATGCTGTCTCTGGATAGCTGGTCATCGCTTCGACGTGTGACCAGAACGATGTTGAAGATCCATGGCTGAATGCCCAGTGAATTGAAAGGGTGGGCAATGAGCAGTGAACACATAGCCAACGGTGATGGGGGGACGCCCCCTCCCGTTCCGTCGTTGCTAGCCTTGGAGGCGGCAGCGATGGAGGCTGTCGCGGCGATGCTTTCGGGGCCAGGAAAAAAGCCCAGCGAAGAAGCTGTCTTGATCATGGTCCGCATGATGGCCAACAGAGCACGCCGGGAACTGCTGGCGAAGCAATCAGTTCCCGACAGCACGCAGCCCAAGCTCTGACCCACGAGAAGGAACACCGTGTCATTCAAGGTCCAGTTACTCGAATGCGAAACCTGCAAGACCGCCATCTATGCGTTTCCCTTGCTGCCATCGGCTTATGTGTTCCCGACCGGGGAACTAGCGCGGATGCGGTCAACTTTCGGATGGTGTGGTGGCTGCCATCGTGTCCGGCAGGTGGAGCGATTGCCAAGCACTGAGACCTTGGACAAGGAAGAGGCCGAATTGCACGAGCTGGCGCGTACTAAGCCAGAGGGACTGGACAAGTACGAGCAGAAAGACTTTGCGCGCATCGGCCTGTATCGGCGCCTGCTAGCTGTAAGGCGGAGCGCAAACCGCTGCATGTCGTGCGGCAGCACGAATATCGACTTGTGGGCCTTTGATGAGAACGACAAGGCCACCTACAACCCGCATGGCGGCTGTGCGGGCCAATTCCGCCAGATTGAGGACCCAGACGAGATGCGGATAGCTTTGGTAGACGACGCCGAGGCGTTTTCAATCGATGGTGAACACCTTGGGCGGCTGTCAGAGCAACCCGGTCGCACCGGTAGCGAGCACTTCTGAGCTGAGCCGTTAAGTGCTGCTGAAGCTGCGACTCGCCCGCAAGAGGGCTGGAATTGCTGTACCGCTGGCTACACAGTGGCTACACGCAACACTCAGAAACGACAAAGCCCGGCACTGGGCCGGGCTAAGTACTTGATTTAGTTGGGGTGGCTGATGGGACTCGAACCCACGACAACAGGAATCACAATCCTGGACTCTACCAACTGAGCTACAGCCACCGCAGCTCTCAATTATAGCCCGAAGCGCCGTGCGCCCTCAGCGCTTGGGCTCGGGGACGCGAATCTTGACTTTGAATCGCTCCTTGAGCGTGTCGTAGTAGGCCTGACCTTCTGCAGACGCCCACCACTGGCCGTACTGAAGCACCTCCTGGGCCTGAGCCTGGGCGTCGCGGGCCTCCCGGGGCATCACCTTGTCGACACGGACCACCGCGTAACCTTGATCACCGAGGTCCACACCCGTCCAGGCTGGCAGCTTGCTGGGGTCGACGCTGAGCGCGGCGTCGAGCAAGGCCTGTCCCAGGCCCTGCGCACTGTCGCGCGAAACGGTCACGGCAGCGGGCAGGCCTGCCGCGTCGCCGCTGGCCTGCCAGGCGGCCAGCTTCTTGCCTCCCTCTTCGCGGGCCAGCTCGGCTGAACGCTGGGCCACCAGGCGACTGCGCACCTGGTCCCGCACCTCGGCCAATGGCATCGTGCGGGCCGGTGTGTACCGCACCACGCGGGCTGCGGTGAGCTGGCTCGGGCCGGTCTCGATCGCTTCGGTGTTGCGCTTTTTCTCCACCGAATCGGGGGCGAAGATCGCAGCAAGCAGCCGCGGGTTGCCCAAAGGACCGGCGTTGGGTGGTGCATCGCGAACCAGCCCTTTGGCGCTTTGCACCGTGAGCTTGAGCCGCTCGGCAGCGGGTTGCAGACTGTCGGCCTGCTCATAAACCAGGTTGCTGAAGGCTTCGGCGCTGTCGACGAACTGCTTCTGGGCTTGCTGCTTTTTCAGGTCGGCCTCGATCTCGGGTCGCATCGCTTCGAAGCTTCGCACCGCCGGCGCCTTGATATCGGTGAGCTGGATGATGTGGAAGCCGAACTCGCTCTCGACCAGGTCGGATATCGCACCTTTCTGAAGGGCAAACGTGGCGTCCTCAAACGGTTTGACCATGGCACCCCGCGAGAAAAAGTCGAGGTCACCGCCATTGGCCGCTGAGCCTGGGTCCTGCGAATTGGCCTTGGCCAGCTCACCGAACTTCGACGGGTCTTTGCGCAACTCCGCAAGCAATGCCTGAGCGCGAGCACGCACGGCTTCCTTGTCGGCCGCTGGAGCACCTTGCGGCACCGTCAGCAGAATGTGGCTGGCCCGGCGCTCTTCTCCGCCGGACAGGCGGCTGGCGTTTTGATCGTAGTAAGCGCGCAGGTCGGCTTCGTTCAACACCACCGAACTGGCCAGTGCCGCGGCATCGAGCACCAGGTACTCCACATCGGCCTGCTCGGGTGCCTGGAACATCGCCGGGTTGTTGGCGTAGAAGGTCTCGATGTCGGCGTCGCTCGGGTTGACGCTGGCCGCAAAATCGCTGGCATTGAAACGCTGTATCCGCACCTCGCGGCGTTCGAAAAAGGCGTTGAGCGACACCTGCGCCAGCGCAGGCGGGGCGATGACCGAACCCACGATGCCCTGGGTCACCTGGCGCTGGGACAGGTCGGCCCGAACCTGGGCCTCGAACATTTCGGGCGTCATGCCCTGGCGGCCCACCAGGGCGCGGTAGGCCTCCACATCCAGCGTGCCATCGGGTCGACGCAGCGAGGCGATGGTTTCGTTTTGCTGCAGGTCACGGGCCAGGCGCTGGTCGCTGGTGTAGAGGTGCAGTTTTTGTGCGGCTGCCGCCAGCACGCGGTCGCGCACCATGCGCTCAAGCGTCGCGTAGCGCGCTTCGTCGCTGTCGAGCAACTTGGCGTCGATGGACGGCATGGCCTGACGCAGCCGCTGGGCTTCGGCTTGGTGGGCCTGGTCCCATTCGAGCTTGTTGATGTCGACGCCGTCCACCGTGGCCACGGTTTCCGACTGGGCGCTGGGGTCGGTGAAGCCCTGCACGCCAAACAGCACAAAGCTGGGAATGATCAGGATCATCAAGAAGCCCATCAGGTACGTCTTGTGATTGCGGATGGAATCGAACATGCCTTGAAATCCTGAAACAACAAACAGA
>JALOSH010000215.1 GCA_025458545.1 Hydrogenophaga sp. | reverse complement strand
TTGCCACCCGAGCGGCCTTTCCTGGCTGACCAGGCCGCAGCGAAGGGTACGTTCCGGCACACCGGCGCGGTGGACGAGGTGCCACGCTTGTTTGGCTGGCAGCGCCTGCAGCCCAGTGGGGCGGTGCTGGTGGTGGGTCTGTCCGAACAAGGGGTGCTCCAGCCACTGGCGCACGCCCAGCAGCGGGCCCAGTGGCTGACCACGCTGGTCTCGCTGCTGCTGGCGGCGGTCGGCGCCTCGATCGGCTGGCTGCTGCTGCGGCTGGAGGCCGGGCAACAGCAGATGAGCGAAGGGCAGGCGCGTTTGCAGGAAGCGCAGCGCATCGCCCGCCTGGGGCACTGGAGCCTGGACGAGCGCAGCGGCGCCATGCAGTGGTCGGACGAGGTGTACCGCATTTTTGGCCAGGACCCGGCGACCTTCCAGCCGAGTTTCAGCGCGTACTGGCAGCAGGTGTGTCCCGACGACAAGACGGAATTGCGACAGCAGTTCGACCGGGCGCTGGCCGAGCGCTGCGACTTTGACAGTGTGCACCGCATCCAGCGGGCCGATGGCACCGAGTGCCATGTGCGCCTGCTGTGTCAGAACGAAGCAGGCGAACGAGGGCCGTCGTACCACGGCACGGTCCAGGACGTGACCGAGCTGCGGCAGGCGCAGCTGGCGCTGCAACAGCTCAACACCGGTCTGGAGCAGCGGGTGAAGGTGCGGACCCGGGAGTTGCGCGCACTCAACCGGGAGCTGGAGTCTTTCACCTACAGCGTGTCTCATGACCTGCGCACGCCGCTGCGCAGCATCCACGGATTTGCCACGCTGCTCGAAGAGGGAGAAGCCGAGCGCCTGAGCACCGAAGGGCGGGACTTCCTGCGGCGCATACAGGACAGCTCGCGCCGCATGGGTGTGCTCATCACCGACCTGCTGAAGATGGCGCAGCACAGCCGGGCCGACATCCATTGCGAGTGGGTGGACCTGAGCGCGATGGCGCAGCAGGAGGTGGCGGAGCTGGAGCGCGCCGAGCCGCAGCGCCAGGTGCACTGGGACATCGAGCCCGGCCTGCGGGTGCAGGCCGACCCGACGCTGATGCGGGTGGTGCTGCAGAACCTGCTGGGCAACGCTTGGAAATACACCGGCCAAAAGGCCGATGCGCGCATCCGCTTGCACCGCAGCAGCGCCATCGACGAGGGTCAGGTCGGTTTTTGTGTCAGCGACAACGGCGCTGGTTTCGACATGGCCTATGTGGACCAGCTGTTCCAGCCCTTCAAGCGCCTGCACGCCCACCACGAGTTCGAGGGCACAGGCATCGGGCTGGCCACGGTGGCGCGGGTGGTGCAGCGCCACGGCGGGCGTGTGCACGGCCGGGGCCTGGTGGGCCAGGGCGCGAGTTTCTGCTTCAGCCTGCCGGTGGAGCCGCTGGAGCCGATGACCCAGCTGCCGGATCCCGATTCCCAGCCTCACTGAACCGGCGGGCTTGGGGGCCACCGGTGGGCCGCCAGCCAGCGGCGCGGGCTGTCAGCCGCTGAAGGGATCGGGCAGGTTGAAGGTGGCGCGTTGGCCCAGGTGGCGGCGGTTCGCGGCCAGCCAGGCGTCGGCCGCGTTGCGCCCGATGAGGTGCAGCTGAGACAGAAAGGACCAGTTGGTCTGCGTCTTGCTCGATGCACCGAACTGCGACAGCTGCGCCTCGGCGTCGAGCTGGTGCAGGCGCAGGTCGTCCACACGCCGGAACAGCGGGCGCTGGTAGCAGCTGTCGGGTCGGCCCGCGTCTTCGAGCAGTTCCTTGATCAGGCCGATGGTGCGCAGCTCCTTGAGCAGGCTGGCGTTGAAGGTGACCTCGCTGGCGCGGTCGAGGATGTCGCGCGCCTGGGTGGGCACTTCGTCGCGGCGGCTGGGGTTGATCTGCACCAGCAGCAGGTCGTCGGCCGCGGTTTCGGCGATCAGCGGCAGCAGCGTGGGGTTGCCGGCATAACCGCCGTCCCAATAGGCTTCACCGTCGATCTCGACCGCCTGGAACAGCAGCGGCAGGCAGGCCGAGGCGAGCACCATGTCGGCGGTCAGTTCGGCTTGCCGGAACACCCGCAGTTCGCCGGTGGCCACGTGTGTGGCGGCGATGAACAGCTGGGTGCGGTTGCAGGCGCGCACGCGCTCGAAGTCCACCGTGTCGGCCAGGATGTTGCGCAGCGGGTTGAGGTTCAGCGGGTTGAGCTGGTAGGGCGAGAACTGGCTGCCGATGAGCTGCGAGGCCTGTTTCCAGGTCGAGGTGAATTGTTGCAGCCAGGGGTTCTGGGAGCCGGTCCAGGGGCCCATCGGCCCCGACTCGAAGTGGTGAAACGGCGACGATTCCGAGACCCGTTCCCAGAAACGGCGCAGGCAGGCCCGCGCGCCCTCGCGGCCACCTTCCATCAGCCCGGCGGCCAGGGCCACGGCGTTCATGGCGCCCGCGCTGGTGCCACTGATGCCGGAGATTTCGAGCGTGTCGTCTTCCAGCAGCCGGTCCAGCACGCCCCAGGTGAAGGCGCCGTGCGATCCACCGCCCTGCAGCGCGAGGTCGATCAACTGGCGCGAACCGCCCGCGCGCGGGCGGGGCTGCTCAGCGGTGCCGCTGGTCGGGGCGAGCGGGCGCGTGGACAACGCGGCGGGCTTTCGGGTGGCCATGGATTCCTCTGGTCAGACAGATCGCTATTGTGCCGTGCCACCTCAATTTGTATCATTTTGTACGCCGTTACGGCGTGGGATTTGACACTTTCTTGCCCAAAAGTACTACCACCAAGGTGATCACGGTGAGCGGCACCACAAAACTCATCATGACAGACGAGTAGGTGCCGAGCGCCGCGTGCTGCTGCGCAGCCAGGATCAGGTAGGTCACATACGCCACGTAATACAGAAGGAAAACACCGCCTTCCCAGCGGGCGATCTCCCGTCCGGTCATGAACACCGGGATGCAGGCCAGCGCCACCGCCAGCATGACCCAGATGTCGAAGTTCATCACCGCTTCGGGCACCACCAGGCCCATGCTGCCCGAGGCCATGCCCGAAAGGCCCAGGCAGCCCAGGATGTTGAAGGTGCTGCTGCCGACCACGTTGCCGACCGCGATGTCGCGCTCGCCCTTGATGGCGGCCATCACCGAGGTGGCCACTTCGGGCATGGAGGTGCCTGCGGCCACGATGGTCAAGCCGATCACCACGTCGCTGACACCCAGGGACTTGGCAAACACCACCGCCGATTCGACCAGCCACTGAGCACCCACCACCAGCAGCGCGAGCCCCCCGACCATCAGGACCAGCTGGGCGAAAAGGCTGCTGTCCCAGCTGCCGGGGGCTGCGGGCTGCACCTCGGCCGCGTACTCGTCGTTGGCGGCCTGTGTCTCCTTGCGCGACTGGACCACCAGAAAAACGGTGTAGGCCACCAGCAGCCCGAACAGCATCGCGCCGTCGAAGGCGCTCAGGTTGCCGTCCAGGATCAGCACCACCAGCAGCAGCGAGATGCCGACCAGGATGGGCACCTCCTGGCGGATCAGCTGGATGTGGACCACCAGCGGCGTGATCAGAGCGGACACGCCGAGGATGAACAGCACGTTGAAGATGTTGCTGCCCACCACGTTGCCGATGGCGATGTCGGTCTTGCCTTCGAACACGGCGCCGAGCGACACCGCCACCTCCGGCGCGCTGGTGCCGAAGGCGACGATGGTCAGGCCCACCACCAGGGGTGAAATGCCAAAAGAAAGCGCCAGTTTGGAGGCGCCGCGCACCAGCAACTCGGCGCCTGCAACCAGGGCCACCAGGCCAGCGACAAAAATTCCCAGGGTCAACATATCGGTTCCAAGCAGAGGAGTGGTGTCAAGGTTAGACGGAAAGGGCGGTATGTTGCCATGCTGCGGTGCAATAAAGTTCAGCCTAAACCGCAGGAAGGCTCAAGCGCAACAGGAATGCGCTGATGGTGCCACGCATGTTGCCACGGCGCCGCGCGCTGCGCAGGGGCGGGCCAGAGGGCTCTGGGACAATGGCGCTTTGCCTGCACTGTGCGGGCGCTTTCATGCCTTCAACCGACACCCCAATGCCCGATGCCGAATCCGCCCCAGCCGGTCCGCTGGCGCGCGAGGCCTTGGCGCTGGCCGCGTTCGATCACGTGGTGTCGCATGCACCGGGTTTTCGCGCCCGCCCCGGCCAGCGCGAGATGGCAGCGCTGATCGCCCACACCCTGAGCGGCGTGGCGCTCGGCGATGGTTCGGTGAGCAGCGAGGCGGGTTTGCCCGAGCGCGGCATCGCGGTGGTACAGGCCGGCACCGGGGTGGGCAAGTCGGCGGCTTATGCGTCCACCGTCATTCCGCTGGCGCTGGCGCAGCAAAAGCGGGTGGTGATTTCCACCGCCACCGTGGCGCTGCAGGAGCAATTGATCGCCAAAGACCTGCCCGCCCTGGCCGCCGCGCTGCCCGAACCCTTCACCTATGCGCTGGCCAAAGGGCGGGGGCGATACGTCTGCCGCCTGAAGCTGGATCAGCTCAGTGGCGGCGACGCGGCCAGCGCCGATCTGTTTGAAAGCGACGACGCCAGCGACACCCCCGACGCATCGGCCAGCGGCCTGGCGCCGAGCGCTGGGGCGAACGCGCCAAGGTCTATGCGCAGTGGACCGCCCAGCTCGACGGCGGATCGTGGGACGGCGACCGCGACCGGCTCGACGAACCGCCCGATGGCGAACTCTGGGGCCCGGTGGCGGCCGAGCGCCACAGCTGCACCGCGCGCTATTGCCCGAGTTACCACAGCTGCAGCTACTACCAGGCGCGCGCGAAGCTGGCGCAGTCGCAGGTGATCGTGGTCAACCACGATTTGCTCTTGTCCACGCTGCACGCGCTGCCCGCGCCGGAAGACTGCTACCTGGTGTTCGACGAGGCGCACCACCTGGGCGCCGTGGCGCAGGGCCAGTTCAGCGAAAGCATGGACCTGATGCGCAGCCAGTGGCTGGACCGCCTGCCGCGCGCGGTGGACGAGGTGGCCGGTGCGCTGCAGCACACACCGGGGGTGGATATGGCGCTGCTCGCGCGCGAGATGAAAACCGCGCAGGGTGATCTGGCGCGGCTGGCCATGGCGCGCATCGGCGCGCTGCCGGAGTGGGCGGCGCTCACCGGCCGCGCGCCCCGCAGCACACCCGGGCGCGGCGGATTCGACGCCGTCGGTGCGCCGCTGGTGGAGCGCTTCGAAGGCGGTGCCTTGCCGCCCGACTGGATGGAGACCGTGGCGCTGCTGCACAGCCGCGCCAGTGCGCTGCTGAAGGTGATGGAAACCCTGGCCACGCAGCTCAAGGCCAACGCACGCGACAACCCCGGCGACGCCGCGCGCTGCGCCCGGCTCTACAGCCGTCTCGGTGTGCTGGCGCCGCGCCTGCAGCACGCGCAGGCCACGGCCGAACTCTGGTTGCAACACCCAGCGGCAGGCCAGCCGCCGCTGGCCAAGTGGCTGGAGGCCGGTGTGCAGCACGGGCTGGTGACGCTCACCGCCCACGCCTGCCCGCTGCAGCCCGGTAGCCTGCTGCGCCACCAGCTCTGGGGCAAGGTGCGGGCGGCGGTGGTGACCTCGGCCTCGCTGGTCACCTGCGGCGGGTTCGACCATTTCCTGCACGAGTCCGGTCTGGCGTTTGACGACGCGGTGGTCGCGCGCGAGGCGATCTGGTCGAGGTGCAGCGCGGCGCGCTGGTGCTGTTCACCTCCAAAGCGCTGATGCGGCGCGCCCAGGAGCTGCTGGAGCGCGGCCAACACCGCGAGCTGCGCGACCAGGTGCTGGTGCAGGGCGAGGCTTCGCGCACCCAGTTGTTGAAGCAGCACGCCGAGCGCGTGGCCGCGGGCAGCGCGTCCATCCTGTTCGGCCTGCAGTCGTTTGGCGAGGGGCTCGATCTGCCGGGCGAGTTGTGCGAATGGGTGTTCATCACCAAGCTGCCGTTTGCCTCGCCGAGCGACCCGGTGGGCCAGGCGCGGGCCGACTGGCTGAAGGCCCAGGGGCGCGACCCGTTCAGCGAACTGGTGGTGCCGGCCACCGGCGCGCGGCTTTTGCAGTGGACCGGTAGGGCCATCCGCACCGAGGCCGATCAGGCGGTGGTGGTTTGCTACGATCCGCGGCTGCTGCGGCAGTCCTACGGTCGGCGCATGCTCAAAGGCCTGCCGCCCTACAGGCTGCAACGCCGGGTGGGCACGCTGCTGACCGATGTGAGCGCCTGAGTCCGGGACCGGCGTCCCGTTCGGGACCCGCCTGCCCCAGGCCGTTGTTTTCCCCACCCCCGTCCGAGACCCTGCCCATGATCTACGCCACCCTCAAGCTGCTGCACGTCCTCGCCATCGTCGTCTGGATCGGCGGCATGGTCTTTGCCCACTTTTTCCTGCGCCCCGCCGCGCAGCAGCTGGAGCCGCCGCAGCGCGTGCGGTTGATGCACGGCGCGCTGCAGCGTTTCTTCAAGGCGGTGCTGGTGTCCGTCGTGGTGGTGCTCTGGCGTTCAACATGCCGCTGGACTGGACCGTCATGGCGGTGCTGGGCATCGTGATGATGGGCATCTTCGGCCACATCCGGTTCGCGCTGTTCAAGCGCTTGGACAAAGCGGTGGCGGCCAGCGACTGGACCGCAGGCGGCGCCGCGCTGGCGAGCATCCGCACCTGGGTCGCGGTGAACCTCGCGATCGGCGTGGCGATCATCGTGGCCACCCTGTTGATGGCCTGACCACCGGCGGCGTGTGCCGTCTCGCATCACAGCCAGGGGTCAGAGCCAGAAATCAGAGCCAGGGCTGCGGAATGTCGTTGCCGAGCAGGCGCTGCCACAACCAGGGCAGCGCCAGGCGCCGACGGCGCGCCGATATCGAAGCGGAAGGTGTAGGTGGGCTCCAGGCCCATGCGCAGATCGGTCAGCAGCACGCGGTTGTTGCCGTTCTCCAGGCTGAAGAATCCGTGGCTGAAGGCGGCGATGCGCGCCACCGGTTCGGCCTCGCCATGCTGTTCAATGAGGTCGCCGCCCCGCGGGTATGCCGTCCAGCGGATTTCGGCCCGGTCGTCCAGCAGCGAGTGGTAGCCCTCGAAATACTGGGTGGGCGTGGTGGCCACCAGCCGCCAGAGCACGGTGTTGAACGGAGAGGGCGTGACCAGCAGGCCTTGTGCCTCGATACCGGCCGTCTGCAGCGAAGCGCGGGCCACACGGTCCGATGACCGCGTGTGTTGTTCAGCCGCAGCGCCGCGACCACGCCCACGATCAGCGGCACGGTGTAAGCGGGGTCGATGATGAAGATGCTGCCCACGCCGAAAGGGTGGTCGGTGAAGGGCTGCAGCAGCTGCGTGCCGTAGACCGTCATGGTGTCGAGCAGCGGGTGGGTGAAGAGCACCAGCCAGAGCGCGAGCGTCCAATGCCTCCATGATCCTCCGCTCTGCAGGTCGCCCAGCAGCGGTGCGACCAGCGTCAGGAAAAACAGCGAGTGGCTTTCCGCGCGGTGCCGCACCATGTTGAGGATGGGGTCGCCGTGGTCGATGAAGGCGTCGAGGTCTGGCAGGGTGCCGGCCACGCCGCCCCACAACGCCGCCTTCCACACGGCGGTGCGGCGACCCATCACGGCCACGCCCACGGCCGAGCCGAGCGCGATCTGGGTGAGGGAATCCATGCGCGAGTTGTGTCAGGCCTGGACGACGATGGGGAACTCGGCCCGCAAGCCGTCGGCGCCCGCGACGAAGGGTTTCGTCAAGGCGGCCTGCCCCTGTTCACCCAGCCGCCGCCAGAGAAAGTCGCGCGCATTCCCCGGATCGCCCTGCACATAAAACTGGGTGGTCAGCAGATCCTGGCGGTCCAGCTTGACCTTTACATGGATGTGCGGCGTGCGACCGCTGTACGGCGCGGGCTTGAGGGTGCGGAAACGGTAGCGCCCGTCTTTGCCCACGGCCACACGGCCAAAACCCTGGAACGCCGGGTCGGCCTTGCCGCCGTCGCCCGGGTGGTGGTAGTTGCCGTCCTGATCGCATTGCCAGATTTCGACCACCGCGCCCGACACCGGCACGCCGCGGGTGTCGGTCACCACGCCTTCGATCCAGGCTGGCTGGCCTTTGCCGTAGGCCACGTTGCCGGTGCGCAGCAGGTCGAAGTCGGTGTCGGCCGGCAGGGCCACCGGGTAGTACGGGCCTTCGGTCTGGCTGGGGGTGGGTCGCAGCGCGGTCTGGGCCAGGGCGGGCGTCAGCCAGGCGGGCGCGGCGGTGGCGGCGATCAGGCCAGCGCTGCGCAAGAGCATCGAACGGCGGGATGGGGGTGTTGAAAGGGTTGTCATGGGGTGGCTCCAGCAAGGCGTGCCAGGCGCCGTTCAGGCGCCCGTTGTTTGTAGGCTCAACGAGACAAAGCGCAGGTGGTGCTCGTCGGGCTCGTTGGGGACGGGACCTTCTTGGAAGCCGAGCGCGCGCGCAAGTTCCAGCATGGCGGCGTTCTCGTGCAGCACCTGGCCCACCAGGCGCTGGGTGCCACGCTGGCGCAGGTGCCCGATCATCTTGTCCATGAGCCGCTGACCCAGGCCCGAGCCTTTGAGGTCCGAACGCACGATCACGCCGAACTCGGCGGTGTGGTTGTCCGGGTCCACCGTGGCGCGCACGGTGCCCAGGGTTTCTTCGCCGCCGCCCTCGACCTGGCGCGTGGCGATGAAGGCCATTTCGCGCGCATAGTCGATCTGCGTGAGCCGGGCCAGTTCGGTGTGTTCGATGCTGCGGCGGCTGTAGAACACGCGCAGGCGGATGTCTTCGGGCGCCAGCTTTTCCAGGAACACGCGGTGCTGGGGTTCGTCTTCCGGGCGGATCGGGCGCAGGGTGAGCGGCTGGCGAACACCCCGGTGCTGCCAGTCCCAGGTCTCGACCAGTTCGGCCGGATAGGGCTGGATGGCGAAGTTCGCCGCGCCCGCCGGTTGGGAGGCCGACACGCGCACCCGCGCGTCCAGCGCCACCACGGCCTCGTGGTTCGCCAGCAGCGGGTTGATGTCCAGTTCGGCGATTTCGGGCACCTCGGCCAGCAATTGCGACACGCTCACCAGCACCTGGGCCACGGCGTCGATGTCGGCGGCCGGTTCGTCGCGGTAGCCCCGGAGCAGCTGGGCGATGCGCGTGCGCCCGATCTGCGCCAGTGCCAGCGGCGTGTTGAGCGGCGGCAGCGAGAGCGCACGGTCGGCCAGCACCTCCACCGCCGTGCCACCCGCGCCGAACAGGATCACCGGGCCGAACACCCGGTCGACGCTGGCGCCGACGATGAGTTCGTGCGCGTGCTTCAAGCGGACCATGGGCTGCACGGTGAAGCCTTGCACATCGGCGTCGGGCCGCAGCTCGCGCACGCGCGCCAGCATGGCGGTGCAGACCTCGCGCAGTTCGCGGGCGCTGCCGATGTTCAGGCGCACGCCGCCCACGTCGCTCTTGTGGCTGATGGCGTGCGAGAGGATTTTCACCACCACCGGATAGCCCAGGGCGTCGGCGGCGGCTTGTGCCTCATCAGCGCTGGGGCCGACCACGCGCGTGGGCACCACCGGCAGCCCGGCGGCACCGAGCAGGGCCTTGGCCTCGGGTTCGGTCAGCAGCTCGCGGCCGTCGGCCAGCACCGCCTGCACGATGGCGCGGATGGCGGGCAGATCGGGCGCCCGCGCCGCGCTGCGCTGGGGCGGCGTCTGCAGCAGTTCCACCTGGTGCTGGCGGTAGCTGCGCAAAAAAGAAAAGGCGCGCACCGCTTCTTCAGAGGTGTTGAAGTCGGGCACGCCGGCATCGCGGAAGGTCTGGCGGGCCTGCGCCACCGCGCCGTCACCGAGCCAGCAACCGAGCACGCGCCGGGGTTGCGCCGTCACCTGCGGCAGCAGGGCCTGCGCAATCTCGGCGCTGGGCACGATGGCGGTGGGCGCGTGGATGAAGAGCACGGCGCTTCGGGTGTCGTGGGCGAGCGCTTCCAGCGCGGCCACATAGCGCGCGGCGGGCGCGTCGCCAATGATGTCCACCGGGTTGGCGTGCGACCAGTTGGCGGGCAGCACGGCGTCGAGCCGCTCCAGCATGGCCGTGTCCAGCACCGTGAGCGGCACGCCCAGCGCCGAGGCTTCGTCGGCCGCCATCACGCCCGCGCCGCCGCCGTTGGTGAGCACGGTGAGAGCGTCCGATGGTCCGTCGCGAAAGCGCGCCAGGGTTTCGGCAGCGAGGAACAGGTCGGGCAGGGTGAGCACGCGCAGCATGCCCGAGCGGGCGATGGCCGCGTCGAACACCGCGTCGGAGCCCGCCAGCGCGCCGGTGTGCGAAGCCGCCGCCGCCTGGCCTGCCGACGAGCGCCCGGCCTTGACCACGATCACCGGCTTGTTGCGCGCCGCCGCGCGCGCGGCCGACATGAACTTGCGGACCAGCTGGCCGCCGAGCCGCCCCAAGGCCGGCTGCGCCCCCCCGGGGGGCAGCGACCCGCGCAGCGGTGGAGCGTGGGGGCTGTCCTGGTCCACCGATTCGATGTAGAGCAGGATGGCGCGGGTGCGCGGGTCGCTGCCCAGGAAATCCAGCATGTCGCCAAAGTCCACATCGGCGTGTTCGCCGAGCGAGACGAAGTGCGAAAAACCGATGCCGCGCGAGGCCGCCCAGTCCAACATGGCGGTGACCAGCGCGCCCGATTGCGACACGAAGGCCAGCTCGCCGGGCTGGGCGCCGATGTGCGCGAAGCTGGGCGGTGACGACGATGGCCGCTCGCGTGCCGCGCGCGCCCAGCTGGGCGATCAGTTCCACCACCGTGGCGGCGGGCGTGCAGATCACGGCCAGATCGGGGGCTTCGGGCAATGCCGCCACATCGCGGTAGGCGGTCACGCCGTCGAGCGCGCTGTGTTTGGGGTTGACCGGGTAGAGCCGACCGGTGAACTGCGCGTGCAGGTTGCGCCAGACCGTGCCGCCCACGCTGGCCGGGCGCTCGGAGGCGCCGAAGACCGCGACCGAGGCGGGCGCAAACAGCGCGTCGAGGTTTCGGATGCTCATGACTTGTCGGCTTTTCCGGAGGCCATGAACGCGATCAGGGCCATGCGCATGGCTTCTTCGACCGACATCTCCACCGGTGTGGTCCAGCTGCGCGGCACGAACACCGTGTAGCCGCCGATCATGTAGCCCATGGGCAGGTAGACGGCGACCTGGTCTCCCAGCTCGCCGATGCCTTTGGGCATGCCTTTCATGCTCTGCCGCGTGACCAGCCCAACGATGCTCAGGTCGTTGCCCGGCATCTTGAGCAAAACGACCTGTTGCGCGTCCTTTTCATGCGGCGCGAAATAGTCGGCGAAGTTTTTCAGCGACGAGTAGATGCTTTTCACCACCGGCAGGTTGGTGAAGGGCAGCTCCACCCAAGACAGCAGCCGCGTGACGAACGGCAAGGAAATCAGCACTCCCAGCCCCAGGATCATCACCGCGCCGAGCGCGATGCCCAGACCGGGCAGGTAGAAGTCGCCGGTGACGGGGCGGATCAGCGCCATGGCAGACCGTTCGATCCAGGTGACGAAGAGGATCAGCACATAGACCGTGATGGCCACGGGCAGGAAGGCGATCAGGCCACGGAAAAAGTACTGGGAGATGCGTTTCATGGCGGAGCGGGCGTTGCAATGTTTTTTGTGATTCCAGCATAGCAGTCCACAGCGGCAGACAGATGGTCGGGAGCAGTTGGGGTCGGTCGCGCTGCGGGAGCGCTGCAGGGGTGTTGGGGAACTGCTTCAGGGCGGGTGTCAGGGGGCGCCTCGCACCAGATCCACCGTGGCGGTCATGCGCCCGGCGAACACCAGATCGAGTTCGGCGCCCGCGCCGTTGACGCCGATGCGGACCCCGGGTTGTGCCGCCGGCCGGGTCTCGCGCACCTGCAGCAGGCCGTCGGGCCAGTGGAAGGCCAGCCGCGCGTGCATCGGCAGGTAGCCGTCGATGTAACGGCGCATCAGCGGGCCGGCGTTGAGCCGCCAGCTGCGCTCGTCCAGGCGGTCCAGGATGCGCGAGTGCAGGTCGATGCAGATGTGCCCGCCGCGTTGCACATCGGCCATTTCCACCCGGTGACCCTGCACCTCCGCCCGACCCACGCCATCGGAAGAGACCACCCGGATACTCTGGACCCGGTCCGGGTTGAAGGCGATCACGATTCTGTGGTTGGGGTCGAGCTGGCGGTGGCAGGTGGAGAGCTGCACGATGCCGGTGCGCAGGCTGTCTTCACCGATCTGCACCCGCGATTCGTACCAGTAGGCGCCCGGGTCGGGCCGGATGGCCAGGAACCGCAGCTCGCCTTCGCGGGCCACGTCGTCCAGCTCCAGCGCCTGGACCGGCCAGGCGAAACAGACCGCCGCCAGAGCGGCTGATGTGTGGGTCAGCAGGGTGCGCAGGGGTCGAATCGGCATGGGGAGTTCCGTTGGGGCTTGCAAATCGGGTCCGGGGCCCAAGATGTGAACAGATTGTGGCAATCTACCGACATTGTGTGGGGCGCTTGCGGGCACCGCACCAACCCCTGGCGATAACCCTCCCGCGCGGCCACAGCCGCGGAACTCTTGCAACCCCACGGGCTCTCTCTCCCATGAATGGACTCATCGATTTGTTTGCCCGCCTCTTGCGGGGCGCCATCAAGATCGCCCTGGTGCTCGCCGCCACGGTGTTCGTGCTCGGCTTTCTGATCGTCGCCCTGGTGCTGGTGGTGCTGGCCTCGCTGCTCGCGCTGCTCACCGGGCGCAAGCCCGCGCCGGTGGTGATGTTCAGCCGCATGCGCGCCCAGTCGCAGCGCTACACCCAGGGTGTGTGGCCCGGTCGGCCTGGCCAGCCCGCGGGCGATGTGGTCGATGTGCAGGTGACCGAAGTGCCCGACAACCCCGCCGCGGCGTCGCCCCCCGGCACCCGGTCCGACGGTCGGCCGCAGCCGCTGCGCTGAAGGCGGTCCGATCAGCCTTCGCCGGGGTCGGCCTGTTGGCGCCGGGCCAGCGCCGCTTCGTAGAGCGCGTTGCGCGGCTGGCCAGTGATCTCGGCACACAGGCGCACCGCCGTTTTCACCGGCAATTCGGCCAGCAGCAGGTCCAGCGTGCGCAGCGTGCGGGCGTCCATGCCCGGATCGCTGGTCGCGGGTTGCGGGTGGATCAACAGCACAAATTCGCCCCGCAGGCGGTGCGGGCTGCCCTGCAGCCAGGCCGACAGCTCGCTGGCTTTTACCTGAGCCACCTCTTCAAACTGTTTGGTCAGCTCGCGACCCACGGTGACCGCGCGCTCGCCCAGCGCGGCGAGGTCTCTGGCCAGCGCCTCGATGCGGTGCGGCGCTTCGAGCAGCACACAGGCCCGCGCGTCGGCGCCGATGGCCTGCACCTCGCGCTGGCGCTCGGCCGCCTTCGACGAGAGAAAACCGCTGAACACAAAACGCCCGTCGTGTCCGCCGGTGCCGGCCACGCTCAGCAGCGCGGTGATGCTGCTGGCGCCGGGCAGCGGCACGCAGCGCAGCCCGGCTTGCACCACCGCAGCGCAGAGCCGCGCGCCGGGGTCGCTCACGCCGGGCGTGCCGGCGTCGCTCACATAGGCCACCCGCTGGCCTTCGCGCAAGCGCTGGATCACCGCCTGCGCGGCCTCGGCCTCGTTGTGCTCGTGCAGCGCGAGCAGCGGTTTGTGCAGGCCGTAGCCCTGCAGCAGGCTGGCGGTGTGTCGCGTGTCTTCGCACGCCACCGTGTTCACCAGCCCGAGCACGTGCAGGGCGCGCAGCGCAATGTCGGCCAGGTTGCCGATGGGCGTGGCCACCATGTAGAGCGCGCCCTGCGGATAATGCTGGTGTGCCGCCGCTTCGTGCGCGGCGGCCAACAGGGATGGAGTGCTTGCAGACAATGTGGTTTTCCAAGAAGCAGGGCGCAGTGGGCGCGCTCGTGACCACCAAACAGCGCGGCGACGCGGCCGAAGACGCGGCCTTGCAGCACTTGCAGCGCTCCGGTTTGCGCCTGGTACAACGCAACTTCAAGACCCCCGGGCGTGGCGGTGGCGAGGTCGATTTGATTATGCGCGAGCCCGACGGCACGCTGGTCTTCGTCGAGGTGCGTCAGCGCACCAGCGCCTCGCGTGGCGGAGCTGGTGGCAGCATCACCGCGCTGAAGCAGCGCCGCATCGTGCTCGCGGCACGGCACTTTTTGCTGCGGCTTGGCTCAGAACCCCCATGCCGCTTCGATGTG
>JALOSH010000214.1 GCA_025458545.1 Hydrogenophaga sp. | reverse complement strand
GACGCCGCCCACACCGGCCGAACCGTAGTTGAGCCGCCCCGGCTGCTGGCGGGCCAGGGCCACCAGCTCGGGCAAGGTGTTGACCGGCAGGTCTTTGTTCACCGCCCAGACCAACGGGCCATGGGCGATCATGCCCACCGGCGTGAAGCCGGCCAGCGGGTCGTAACCCGCACTGGGCATGGCGGCGGGTACCGTGGTGAAGGGCGCGGCCGCGAGCAGCAATGTGTGGCCGTCGGGCACCGCCTTGGCCACCTCTTGCGCGCCGATGGCGCCCGATGCACCGGTGCGGTTTTCCACCACCACGCTGGCCCTGAACAAATCGGCCAGCTTGGCCGCCACCAGCCGCCCCATGGCGTCGGTACCGGCGCCAGGGGCGAAGGGCACGACGATGCGGACCGGCCGCCCAGGCCAGGTTTGTGCATGGCTGCTCAGGCCCGTGGCCGCCAGCGCGGTAGCGGCCACGCTTTTGAGGAAGGGGCGGCGGCCCCGGGGGTGGTCGGTCATGTCAACACTCCAGTTCAGATGCGGGTCAGTCTGCCGCCTTCCGGTGAAGGCTTGATGACAATGGGGTTAGGGTCGCCCAACGGCCTCAGCCCCGCAACCAGTCCAGAACCCCCTGCCCGGCGCGCTGCCCGCTGGCCAGGCAGGCGGTGAGCAAATAGCCGCCGGTGGGGGCTTCCCAGTCCAGCATTTCACCGGCACAGAAGACACCGGGCAAGGCCTCGCACATCAGGCCGTCGGTCAGCGCCTCGAACAGCACGCCCCCGGCGCTGCTGATGGCTTCGTCCAGCGGACGGGTGGCGACCAGGTTCAGCGGCAGTGCCTTGATGGTTGCGGCCAGACGCAGCGGGTCGGCCATGCCGTCTTTGCCCAGCACTTCGTAGAGCACGGCGGTCTTGATGCCGTCAAGCCCGAGACGGCTCTTGAGGTGGCTGGCCAGCGAACGCGAACCGCGCGGGTGCGTCACCTCGGCGCGTACCCGGTCGGCGCTGTGGTCGGGCAACAGGTCCAGGGTGAGGGTGGCGTGGCCGGTCTGCACGATCTGTTCGCGCAACAGGCTGGAGGCGGCGTAGATCAGGCTACCTTCGACACCGGTGGCGGTGGCCACGAACTCGCCTTTGCGCTCGAAACGCTGGCCTGCGGGCCCGGTGCAGGCAATGGCCACGGTTTTGAACGGCTGACCCGCGTGGCGCTCCACAAAGTGGGGGCTCCAGCCCACCGGCCGCACCGGCACGGCCTGCACCGGCAGGGCCTGGCCTGCGGGCGGCAGCGGGGGCTGCAAAGCCAGGTCAAAACCACAATTGGCGGGCAGCAGAGGCGCCACCGCCACCCCACGCGCCGCCAGCCACGGCACCCAGGCACCGTTGGAACCCAGCCGCGCCCAGCTGCCGCCGCCCAGGGCCAGCACCACGGCGCGCGCTTGCAACTGCAGCATGCCGGAGGATGTGTCAAAGCAAATGTGGCGCCCGTCGGCGGACCATCCAGTCCAGCGGTGGCGCATGTGAAACTGCACCGGCGCGCCGCTCTCCGGGTGGCGCAACCGCTGCAACCAGGCCCGCAGCAGCGGCGCGGCCTTCATGTCGGTCGGGAAGACGCGGCCCGAGCTGCCCACAAAGGTGTCGATTCCCAGCCCCTGGGCCCAGGCCCGCACCTCGGCCGCACCGAATGCGCTGAGCAGCGACTCGATCTGTTGCCGCCGCTGACCATAACGCTCGGCAAAACGGTCGGCCGGTTCGGCGTGGGTCAGATTCAAGCCGCCCTTGCCGGCCAGCAAGAACTTGCGCCCGACCGAGGGCATGGCGTCGAACAGGTGCACAGGTACACCCGCGCGCGACAGGACTTCGGCGGCCATCAGGCCGGCTGGGCCGCCGCCGATGACGGCGACCTCGCAGGTCGTGGTTTGGGGTGAGGGGCTTTCGGTGTTCACAGCGGTTCGGATTCCGGCGGCAGCTCCAGCAGCCGCCCATGGGCATTGATGAAGGCCAGGCGCACCCCATCGCCTGGCTGGGCTTGCTGCACGGCCTGGCGGTAGCGCTCCATCTGGGCGAGCAAACCGGGCTGCTGGTCGGGGCGGTTGGCGCTTTTGTAGTCCAGCACCCACCAGTGGCCGGTGTCGATGCGGCGTACCAGGCGGTCCATGCGCAGCAACTGGCCGTCCACCCAGATCTCCACCTCGTTGCCCCAATGGTTGACCTGGGCGGGGTCCCAGGCCCAGGCCGCATCGCCCTGCACGATGGCGCGTGCCATGCGAAGGGCCTCGTCGACCTGGGTGGCCGTGAGCGCGAATTCTCGCGCCACGGCGCTGGTGTGTTCGGCACCCCAGTCGAATGCGCCCAGCGGCGTGGGCCGCCACTGCAACAAGCGGTGCATGGCCAGGCCGACCCTTGCCCGCTCGTCGGGTTCGCCTTCGGCCACGCTCGCCACCGGATCGGCTGGTCGGCGGACAGGCGCCTGGTAGGGCGGCAGCTCAAGAAGTTCAAAACACGGTTCATCCGCAGGTGTTGTGACCGCAGCCGATGACGGCGTGTCGATCGGCCAGGTGTGCGGCTGGATGCGCTGGAACCAGGTGGGCGCCGAGCCGCGCACATGCGGATCGGTGCTGGAGACCACCAGGCGGTGCGCGGCGCGGGTGATCGCAACGTACAGGGCGTTCAGCTCCTCCAGCGCACGCGCCTGCTGCTCGATGGCGAGCACGCCCACCGCGCAGACGGGTGGCGATTTTTCGCTGGCCAGGAACACAAAGCGTTGGGGCGCAGCGGCCTCGCCCGGCCAGTCCACCAGCACGCCCATGCTCTCCGCGTTGGGCGGTTTGGCATCGGTGTCGAGCAGCAGCACGGTGTGCGCCTCCAGGCCCTTGGCGCCGTGGATGGTGAGCAGGCGAACGGCTTGTGCCTGGGCGGCCTGCGGCGCGCGGACGCCACCGGCTTTGAGCGCGCGCACGAAGCGGTAGGTGGTGAGAAAGCGTCCGCCGTCTTGCGCCAGTGCCTGCCCGAGCAGGCTGCGCAACGAGGCCAGCACGCCACCGCGCTGGGCCGCTGGCACGGCCTGGGCAAACCGCGCCAGCACATCGCCGTCTCGGTAGATCGCAGCCAGCGCGTCGTGCGGTGGCAGGCTGTCGGTCCAAGCCTGGTACAGCGCCAGGCGCCGGGCAGCGTCGGAAAGCTCCGCCGCAAACGGGGTGGCGCCCTGCTCTTCTGCGGGCAGCAAAGCCCAGCGCTGCAGCACGTCGCGCCAATGGGGCACCTGGGGTTTGCCGTCCGGCTCGGCGGCGGGTATGGTCCAGCGCCGCTGCAGCGTCACCAGTTGCACCAGCGCGGCGTCGGGCCAGCCGAACAGCGGCGACTTGAGCGCCCGCGCCAAACTCAGGTTGTGTGCGGGCGAGACCAGCGCGTCCAGCAGCGCCACCACGTCTTGCACGGCGGGTGCATCGCTCAGGTCCAGCTTCTCGGGTTGCTCGCAAGCAATGCCGCGCTCGCGCAGCGCGTCAAACAGCCAACCCAGGCGCTCGCGCTTGCGCGACAGCACCATGATGTCTTTGGGCTGCAGCCCGCCGAGCGCGAGTTCGTGGGTGATCCAGTCGGCCGCCTGACGGGCTTCGATGGCGCTGTAGGTCTCTTCCGGCAACACACGCGGCGTGGTCAGGCTGTCGCGCCAAGGCGCTTCAACCTGGCCGCCAGAGCCGTTCGCTTCGCGTGCGATCGGTGGCAAAGCGAGTGCGATCCCCAGGTCTTGGCTTTCCGTGGTGTGGACGCGGTAGCCCGCGTAACCCGCGTCGTCCACCGCCGCGAGCATCACCGCGTTGAGCGTGTCCACCACGCCGGTGGCGCAACGCCGCGTGTGATCGCAGCTCAGCAGTGCGCCGTCCAGCCCCTGCACGACGAAAGCCTGAGCAGCCCTGAAAACCTGCGGTTCGGCGCGGCGAAAGCGGTAGATCGACTGCTTGGGATCGCCCACCAGGAACACCCGCGGCGCCTCGCCCGGACCGGCCCCCGCGTAAGCCGAGAGCCAGCCGTAGAGCGCCTGCCACTGCAGCGGGTTGGTGTCCTGGAACTCGTCGATCAGCAGGTGGCGCACGCGAGCGTCCAGCCGCTGCTGCATCCAGCCCGACAGCTCGGCATCGCCCAGCAAGCGCAGCGCGGCGCCTTCCACATCGTTCATGTCCACCCAGCCGCGCTCGCGCTTCAAGCCGGCGTATTCGGCCACCAACACGCGCGTGAGCCGGGCCATGCGCTGGTGGTGCAGCCAGGCCGCGTGTTGGCGCGCAGCGGCGCATAGGTCTTTGAGTTCCGCCTCGGCGGCCTGGGCGGCGGGGAACTTGGTGAGGTGTTGGGTCAGGCGGTCTTCGTCGGCCACCAGAAAGGCTTTGCGCAGCAAGGCCAGGCGCTGGGGCATCAGGGCGGGCTCGTCGGCCAGTTCGAAGGCATCCACCACCGCGTTGCCCGCCTTTTGCGGCGTCTTGTTGGTCTCGCCACCCAAGGCCTTGGCCCAGGCCAGCCATTGCTGTCGAGCGGTATCTGACAACAGGGCTTCTTCGGGCGTGGCCAGAGCCGCCCACTGCGGATAGAGCGCCGCGAAAGGCTCGACCGAGCTCTCGACCACGCCCCCCGCATCGGCCAGCAGAAACTCCACCCGCTTCTGCAAGGCATGGGCCAGCGCTTTCTGCGTCTGGCTGCGGCCGTGCAGGGCCACGCTGTCCATGAAATCGCGTCG
>JALOSH010000213.1 GCA_025458545.1 Hydrogenophaga sp. | reverse complement strand
GTGGGCGATGCCGGAGGAGGCGAATGCGGGTTCCATGGGAATGGTTTCCTGAGTCGAAAAGAAGGGGGCCGGTTATTCGAGGACGAAGTTGATCGGCACGTTGAACCACATGCCTTCGGGCACGCCGGCGCGTTTGCCGGGCACGTAGCGCCACTTCAGCACGGTTTGCAGCGCCGTCTGGTCCAGGCGCTCGTAGCCACTGGAGGTGCGAATTTCGGCTTTGCTGGCGGTGCCGTTGGCTTCGATGTAGGCGCGAACGACCACCTTGCCCTGTTCGCCCAGGCGTTTGGACAAGGGTGGGTAGGGTGGCGGGAGGTTGTTCAGGTAGTCGGCGCTGCTGGAGGGCAGTTCGATCCGGGGGGGCGCCGGTGGTGCGGGTGGTGCGGCCGATTCCACGGCGGTCATGGGGGCCACGGCGGTCACGGGGGCGGGCGGTGCCGCTGGCTGGGGCTCGATCACACCCGTGGGGGCCAGAGGTGCGGGGGTGGGGGTGGCGATGGCCACCGGTTGTGGGGCGGGTTGCACCACCGGGCGGGGCTGTGGCGCCGCCTTGGGAACCGGCGCCACGCGCGGCTGGGGCGCAGTTGGCGTGGGTTCGATCTGCGGCTGCGGCGGCTCGATCAGTTCTGACAGCACCGCCACCGGCACCACCAGCTCCACCGCACGGCGCAGCAGACCGGCCTGCAACGCCCACAGGGCCAGACCATGAAAGCCGATCACGGCGATCACGATGAACAGACGGCGGTCCATGCGGGGTGTGGACTCCTGGGCGGTTAACGGCCCGGACAGGGGGAGCGCAAGGGCTGCGCTGGCGGGATTCATAGTGTAGGCCGGTGTGGGGCGGGCGATGACAGGGCGGCGGTGGGTGGCGATGGGCCTGGGGCGACAGTCCTCAACCCCGAAACACCCACCACACAGCCACGAGCAACAACATCAGGCTGCCGCCAAGCATGAAGAGGGTGGTTGCCATGGTGCTTCCTTGGGGGTGATGGGGGTAGCGGTTGGTGAACTTATTATAAATGCGAATTAGTCGCATTCGCGTAAAAATTGAAAATTTTTCTGATCCGATGGCGGAAAGCGGATGTTCAGGGAGGACGGGGTGCCAGCACCTCGGCCGCTGTGTCCAGCGTGCGGCAGCCGCACAGCGCCATGGCGATCTCCAGCTCGTCGCGCAGCAGGCGCAGCACATGGGCCACTCCCTGGGCGCCCGCGTTGGCCAGGCCGTGGAGCACTGGTCGGCCCACCAGCACCGCGGAAGCGCCCAGCGCCATGGCCTTGAGCACATCGGTGCCGCGCCGGATGCCTCCGTCCACCAGCACCGGCAGGGCGCCGTCCACCGCCTCAACAACGGCTGGCAGCAGTTCGGCCGTGGGCCGCAGGGTGTCCAACGTGCGACCGCCGTGGTTGGAGACGATCACGCCGGACGCACCTTGCTCCAGCGCCAGCCGTGCGTCGCCCGGGTGGGTGATGCCCTTGAGCAGCAGGGGCAGGCGGGTGATGGAGCGCAGCCATGCGATGTCGTCCCAGGTCGGCGCGTGGGTGAGCAGGTCGTCGAACAGGGCGCTCTGGCCGGGTTGCAGCGCGGCTGGCTTGGGGCTGGAGAGATCGAGCAGGTTCACCGAGCCGATGCCGGGCGGCAAGGCGAAAGCGGTGCGCCGCTCCTGGTCGCGCACACCGCTGACTGGGGCGTCCACCGTCAGCACCAGGGCTTCGTAGCCGGCGGCTTCGGCGCGCTGCACGAGGTCCCGCGTGAAGGCGCGGTCGGGCTGGTGGTAGAGCTGGAACCACAGCGGACCGCGCTCCGCCTCGCCCAGGACCAGCGGAGCCACTTCTTCCAGCAGGGTGCTGGCCTGGGTGCTGAGCACCAGCCCGGCACCCAGTGCTGCCGCTGCCAGGGCGGTGGCCCGCTCACCATCGGGATGGGCCAGCCGCTGGTGCGCCATGGGGGCCACGAAGATGGGGTGGGCCAGTGTCCGGCCCAGCAGCGAAACACGGGTATGCCCGCCCGCAAGCGGCCGCAGCACCCGGGCGCTGAGCGCCAGGCGCTGCCAGGCCTGCCGGTTCTCGCGCAGGGTGATTTCGTCGGCTGCCCCGCCCTGAAAGTAGGCCCAAACGGCCTCGTCCAGTCGCTGCGCGGCCAAGGCCTCGTGATCGCCCAGGCAGACCGGGCCGGGCGCTGTGGCCCTCATGTGCTGGCCCACATGCGCAGCAGGTTGTGGTACGTGCCTGTCAAGGCGGTGGTTTCGGCCGTTTCTCCGTGCTTCTGGCGCAGGGCGAGCAGGTTCATGTCCAGCCCATAGAGCAGGCTGCGCTGCTCGTCGCTGCGCACCATGCTCTCGATCCAGAAAAAAGAGGCGATGCGTGCACCGCGGGTGACCGGGGTGACTTCATGCAGGCTGCTGCTGGGGTAGATGACCGCATGGCCAGCGGGCAGCTTCACCCTTTGCAGGCCATGGGTGTCATGGATCGTCAGTTCGCCGCCGTCGTATTCGTCGGGCTCGCTCAGGAACAGGGTGCAGGACACATCGGAGCGCACCCATTCCTGTGATCGTCTGGAGTGCAGGACGGCGCCGTCGATGTGGGCGCCGTAGGCCGGGAAGTCCGGCCGGTAGCGGTTGAACAAAGGATTGAATAAGCGGCGCGGCAGCACCGCTGAAAAGAACAAGGGGTTGCGTTGCACAGCCGCCAGAACCTGTGTCTGCAGTTCCCGGGCAAGCGGCGTGTCCTGCGACAACTGTTCGTTGCGCTTGACCTCCACCGCCTGCGGTCCGGCACTGGTCCGGCCGTCGATCCACAGCGAGTCGTTGGCCAGCTGCGCGCGCATGGCGCGCACTTCCTCATGGCTCAGGATCTGGGGCAGCTGCAGCAGCATGGGCATCAGAAAACCGTTTTGACCGACAGCATCAGTTTGCGCGGCGCGCCGGGGGTGTAGAAACCGCGGTAAAGGCCGTCGGCGTAGAGCTTGTCGGTGAGGTTGCTCGCGTTGAACTTGACGGTGGTCTTTTCATCGACGATGTACTCGACCATGCCGTCCCAGACCGCGAAGGACGAGGCCACCACATTCCGCGCGCCTTCCGGGTTCTGTTCACCGCGGTAGCTCACACCCAGGCCGACACGCCACTGAGGCGCCACCCGGTAGGTGGTCCAGGCGCTCAGGCTGTGCTTGGGCGTGAGTGCGGGGCGGTCGCCTTGGCGTTGGGCGCCGGCCGCGCCGGTTCCCGTCACATTGCTCCGGTCGATCTTGGCGCTCGGAATCCAGGTGTGGTTGTAGAACACCTCCCAGTCGGACGTGATGCGGCCGGCGGCGCTCAGCTCCAGGCCGGTGGCGTGGCGCTTGCCCGACAGCAGCTGCTGCGTGGCGGCGCTGTCAGGGTCGGTGTTGCGCTCGTTGTACTTCTCGGACCGGAACAGCGCGGCGTTGAAGGTGGCCCGGTCGTTGAACAGGTCCCATTTGGCACCGATCTCGACGTTGCGGCTTTTCTCCGGGGGCGTGTTGCCGAGCCTGGCGTTGGTGCCGCCGGTGGCGAAGTTGCCCAGCGCGAACTGGTAGGCGTCGGCCGAGGTGTTGTACGACTGACCGAGCGAGAGGTAATAGGACGATGCGGCGTCCGGCTGGAAGATGGCCCCGACGCGCGGGCTCCAGAGGTTCTCGGTCATCGAGTCCTGGTTGCTGGCGGTGTCGGCGTAGCTGGCCTTGAAGCGGTCAAAACGCAGTCCGCCCACGAGCTTGAGGGTCGAGTTGATGGCCGCCACGTCCTGCAGGTACAGGCCCAGGCTCTTCGAATCGAACGTGTTCAGCGGCGGCGCGCCACGGGTGTCGGCACGCCAGGCGCCGTCGTTGGGGGTGCCGACCGTGGTCCCCAGACCGGACGCGGGGCCGGGAAAGTTGTTGTTTCGCTTCGCGTCTTCCAGTGTCAGGTCCACGCCGGCGGTCAGGTGGTGGTCCATGCCCGCGGCCTTGAACTTGTTGCTGTAGTCGCTCTGGATCTGGGTGATGTCGCTCTGACCGTAGCGGCCCTTGCTGTTGCGGTTCAAGCGAGTGCTGGCTGTGGGCGGGTTGGTCAGGCTCACGGCGGTGCCGCCCGGTTGTTGTGCCGCAGGCGCCCAGACGATCGCGCTCACCCACAGATCGCGTTCATAGCTGCCGTGGCGCAGCGTGGTCTGCAGTTCTTCCTGTGCGCTGAAACGGTGTTTGTGCCGCAGCGACAGGGTGGTCTGTTCGGTGTTCTGGTAGTCGCTGGCCAGACCGTAGAAATTTTTGGCAGCCAGTTGCGGCAGGATGGTGCGCGAGCTGTCCGTGGTCGCGCCGGTCAGCAGCCAGGGGTGGTTGTTGCTGGGACGCTCCTGGGTCTCCAGGTGGTACAGGTCGACCGAGAACTCGTTGCGCTCGCCGATGCCCGTGCGCCAGCCGGCGGCCAAGCCTTTGCGGTCATCCTGGGCGCCCCAGTTGTCGGCGTCTTGGATCATGGCGTTCAGGCGCACGGCGCTGCCCGGGCTCAGCTGCTTGTTCAGGTCGACCTGAACCCGCTTGTGCTGACCGCTGCCCACGGTCAGCTCTGCCTCGAAGCGGTCCATCAGGAAGGGTTGCTTGGTGACCTGGTTGATCACGCCGCCGGTGGAGCCCTTGCCAAACAGCATCGAGGCCGAGCCTTTGAGCACCTCCACGCGGTCGGACGCAAAGGTGTCGCGGCTGATCAGCTGGCCTTCGCGCA
>JALOSH010000212.1 GCA_025458545.1 Hydrogenophaga sp. | reverse complement strand
GATGCTGAGGCTCACCGTGTCGCGCAGCCGCAGGTCCACCTTCACCTGGCCGTCGTCCACCACGCTCCAGGGCAGCGGCAGGGTCTCGTTGCGCACGGTGACGGTGCGTACCCCGGTGGCGACAAACGGGAATTCGAAGCGGCCCTGCGCGTCGGTGCGCACGGCGTAGCGGTTGTCCAGGGTCACGGTCACGTCGGCGGCGCCGATCTCGCTGGCCTCCTGGGTGCCGCTGCGGTTGGCGTCGAGGTACACCGTGCCCTGGATGCGGCCACCGCCTTCCTGAGCGCGGCCTCCCAGCGGTGCGCGGCGGGTACCGGCCTGCCATTCGTAGCGCAGCACGGCGTAGAAGGACCGGTCGCTGGTGCTGAGCGTGGTGTTGCTGGGCGGTGCTAGCGGATCGAGCGAAAAACCGTCCAGCCTGCGCCCGATGTTGCGGTTGGCCTGGCCTTCCAGGCTCCAGCGGGTGTTGATGCGCCAGTTGGCGCCCACGCTCAGGCTGTGCTGGCGTTCGCCGCCGCTGCGTTGTTCGGTGTCGAGGCTGGCGCGCAGGCCGGCGCGCGGCGTGAGCGGGGCGGCCAGGCTGAGCGCGGCGGCCCACAGGTTTTGTGCGGGTTCATCGCGCCAGGCGGCGGCGCGGCCCAGGGCCAGGCTGGTGGACAGGGTCCAGCCTTGTGGCACGCGCCATTCCTGGTCGTAACTGAGGCGCTGTTCGCTGGCCTCGCTGGCGCCGCCCGACAGGTCGAGCCGCAAGCCGCTGCGGCCCCAGGCGTTGCCCCAGCGCCAGTCGCCGTAGCTGCTCCAGGCGCGGCCGTTGAAGTCGCGCAGCGAGACCCCGGCGCCGAGCTGGCTGTCGGGGCCCATGCGGCGGCGGCCGCTGGCGGTGAGGTAACTGCCATCGGCGCTGGCGCCGCTCACAGAACGCAGCCAGTCCACCGAGGCTTCGGCCGACCACTGGCGGGTGCGCCAGGCGCTGCGCAGGGTGGCGCCTTCGACGTCGCTGGCCATGGGCTGGCCAGCCCAGTTGAGGTTGGGTTCGAGCCGGTACAGACCAGCGCCGTGGCGGCGCGGGCCTTCGTCCCATTCGGCGTCGATCCAGAAGCCTCGGCTGTTGCTGTCGGTGGCGCCGCCGCGCGTTTGCACCAGCTGTGCCTGCAGGCGTCGGTCGCCGGTTTCGTGGCGGGCGGCGAGCAGGGTGGAGTCGGCATCGAAGCGGTCGCTGGGCAACAGGGGTTGGTCGATCAGCGAGATCTGGCGCGCGCTTTCGACCTGCGCCGCCAGTGTCCAGCCGGGGCGGGCCAGCGGGTCGGTGGTCTGGGTGTCGCTCGCGCCCGCGTGCCACTGCAGGCCCAGGCTGCGGCGCTCGCCGCTGCCGGGGCGGAACACGCTGGTGGGTTGGCCGTCGAGCCGGCCGGGTTCGCCCTGGCTGGCCTGGATCTGCCAGCCGGTGGCCGCGTGTTCCCAGGCGCCACCCACGCCTTGCACGATGGCGGTGGGCAGCAGCACGCGCGAGGGTCGGCGCGCGATCTCGGGCAGCGGTGTGTTGAGAATGCCCAACTCGTGGTTTGCCAGCCAGCCGCCAGCCAGCGGCAGGGCGCGCTGTCGCAGGGTGATGGTGCCGCGCCCAACATGCGGGCTGTGGCTGCCGTCGATCGACAGGCTGCCGTGGTTGGGGGTGTCGATCAGGCCGTAAACGGCGAAGCCCGCGCGTGTGCGGTTCGACGCGTCGAATGGCTCGGTGCCCAGGCGCGTTTCGAGCCGCAGAAAGCGCGGCCAGCCGCTGCCATCGTAAGCGGGCTCGGGCGCACCGGCGGCGGCGTCGGGCGTGGACAGATCGTCCATCACACGGTCCTGGTAGGGCGCCGACGCAACGGTCGGCGCGGCGGCCGGCGCGGTCTGGGCGTGCACAAACGGCAGGCAGACCAGGCCCACGGCAAACGCCAGGCAGCGGGCCAGCGGTGCGCGGCGCCGCCCCGGTGTCATGGGTTGAAGCTCGCGTCCAGCGGCACGCGGTTCTGGCCCCATTCGAGTTCGCCCTGCACCCGCAGCGGGAAGGTGGGCCGAGGTGCGGATTTGCCGTCTTCTGCCATGGGACCCAGCGGCACGCGGCGGGTTTCGCCGGGCAGGATGGGCAGATCGGCGGGGGCCAACTCGAAGCGGGCGCCGCTGGCATCGCGCCCGTTCACGAAGCCACTGAGGCGGCCGTGGGCGTTGCCGCTGTTGCGCACATCGAGCACGGCGGTGGGCTGGCCCTGCAGCTGTTCCACGCGGGTGCCGACGATCTCCAGCCGGGGCGCGGCGCCGCCGATGGCCGCGTAGACGATGACGCCGATGCGCCCGCCGACCGGAAAGCTCACCGCGCCCTGCACCCGCGCCGGGTCCAGTCCCTCCACCATGATGGCAAAGCGGCACTCGCGCGGCGCGGTGCCGGGCGGCGGCGTGATCTCGAAGCGGAAGCGGTAGCGCGCGCCGGGCTCGATGCTGAGCTCGCGCCGCTCGATCGCCACCCAGGGGCGGCAGCTGTCGGCACTCAGCTCGTTGCTGAAGGTCACCGCGTTGTCGGGTCCGAAGGTCCAGTCGTTGGTGTAAACGCGGTAGTTGCCTTTTTGCTGGCCCACGTGCTGGATCTCCATCACCTCGCGCAGGCGCTGCCCCGGCTGGGCCTGCAACTCGAAGCGCGGCGGCGAAATGTAGGCGGCAAAACCTTGTGCGAAGGCGGCGGGCAGGGTGGTCAGGGCAAGACCGGTCAGCACCAGCAGGCGCAGGGCGGGGAATGGGTTGGCGATCGGCATGCTCAGTCGGCGTCGAGTTCGAAGTGGAAGTTCAACCGGCGGCTGTTGCCTTGCCAGTCCGCGCCGCTGCGCAGGCGCACCAGGAGCTGGTCTTCCAGCGTGGCGGTGGTGATGGCGCCGCTGTGCACCAGCGTGCGATCGCCCGACACCAGCCGCCCGGGCAGCAGTCGGCCCTGTGTGGTCCAGACGGCTTCGATGGTGGAGGCCTCGTCGCGCGGCAACACCATGTAGATGCGGCCGCTGCGGCCCACCCACTCGCGCGTGTCGATGCGCAGGTTCACCCGCAGCCAGGCTTCCATGCCCGGTTCGGCGCCGCCGCTGGCCGACAGCGGCCGCCACTGCATCTGCACATTGGGCGGCACGGTGTGGCTGCCCGAATCGTCGAGTCGGTGCGGGTTGGCCAGCGCGGCGCCACCCAGCAGCAGGCCCAGCACCCAGAGGGAGAGCAAGCGCACAGCGTTCATGGACTGGTCAGGGTGTAGGTCACCTGCCCGGTGTAGGTGCCCGCGGCGCGGATGGCGCTGTTGGCGTAGACGAAGCTGTGGCAGTTTTCGATGTAGGTGTTGGCGGGAACGGTGGTCAGCGTCTGGGCGGTGCCGCTGAAAGTGCCTGCCGGAATGACGTTGGGCACGCCGCTGCCGGGGGCCGCCACGGTCCAGCTGATCTGGCTGAACGGAATGGTGTCGCCCGCGGCGCTCACCAGATTGGCGGGCGAGGTCACGCGCAGCGTGGCGCTGGCCGGGCCGTCGGTCGCGCTGCTGCGGCGGTAGGAAGCCCCCACCAGGATTTGCGAAGCGGGCGTGGGGCAAGTGTTGAAGCCGTCGAACAAGCTGGCCGACTGCGTGCTGTTGCTGGTCATGGCCAGAGGCGTACCTGCGATCAGCTGCGCTCCGCTCACGGTGACGCTGACCTGGTTGATGGTGCCGTTGTCGGCGTTGGCCGTGCCGTTGCCTACATGAAGGAACACGCGTCGCGAAGCGGCGGCGACGCTGAGCGACCAGGCGTGGGCGCTGGTCAGGGGCGCGCAGACCAGCAGCACCAGCCCGGCCGCGGCGAGCGGTCGGAACGATGGGGCTGGGAGGCGAAGCTTCATGGTCAACATTGTGACGGGCGTCTGTGGCCAGGGTTCCCTGGCGCATCGGCTGGCGGGGCCGGGCGCTTGAGCACGGCACTGTTTCAAACGACAACGGAGGGCCGCTCGATGCAGACCCTCCGTCGATCAGAACCGGGTCTATCCCCGGTCGCGGCGCTCACCCATGCGTCAGGGCATGGTGGCGGTGTAGGTGACCTGACCGGTGTAGGTGCCGGGCGCCGGGATGACGGAGTTCGAGTAGGCGAAGTTCCAGACCGCGGTGCGGTTGGTCACCCGGCCCGCCGAGAGGGTGGGGTTGGCGGTGCCGCCCACGGCCGGGACAGCGAAGGTCGCTGCCGACGAGGTTGCCAGGATCTCGGTCCATGGGATGACCTCGGCCGGGATCAGGCTGTTCACCAGGCCGGTGCCCGAACCCGCGGCGGCGATCTGTATCTGGCCGTTGTTGCCCAGCACGCGCACGTTGACCGCCTGGGCAGCCGAGTCGGTGCCGTTGCCGAGGGCGGCCACGTTGCCGGAATAGTCGTAGCTCAGCAGGTCCACCGTGGTGTCGTCGGCCAGGGTCGCGTTGCCGGTGCCGACCGCCAGGTACAGGACCCGGGGAACGATCACCTGGAAGTTCAGCCGGGCGGCAGCGGGACCGGCGCCGACGGTCAGGTCGGATTCGGCCGAAGCCAGCATGGGCACCGCCAGGGACACGGCGATGACGGACTTGAGGATCAGGGACTTGTTCACGGCGTTTCCTTCACAGAGGGGGATGGGGTGCGACCTGAATACCTTGGGAGTACGCGGCGGGCGCTGTTTCGATGGGCGGACTGTACGGAAAGCCCCCGGATGCATCAAGCCAAACGGCGGCAAAAACGCACACTTTCAAAGACTTACATCGACAAGCTCTCTCAGCGGTCGAGCAGCGCCGATGGACGGTCGAAAAAAACCTCAAGTTCCGGCGCGGACTGCCGTGCCTAAGTCTTTTTGCTGAGCAGGTGGCCCAGCGGCAGCGCGCTGGCGGACTTGACTTCGCCGAGCGAAAAGCTGGTGTGCAGGTCTTTCACATTGGGCAGGTTGATCAGCACCTCGCGCGCGAAACGGCTGAAGCAACTGACGATTTCGGGGATTTTCTGGATCGCCGCTTCGAGCTGGCGCGTCACGTCGCCGCTGTTGCGTTCGGCGTCCAGCCGCACAAAGGCCAGCACGCCGAGACCGATCTTGTCGCGGTTGAGTTCGGCCCGGTAGCCGGTGATGAAGCCGGATTCTTCCAGCGCCCGCACCCGCCGCCAGCACGGCGCCGCCGACAGGCCCACCCGGCTGGCGAGTTCGGCGTTGGTGAGCCGGCCGTCGTTTTGCAGCTCGGTCAGGATGGCGAGGTCAAACTTGTCGATCGTTTCCATGGAAGGCTGTTTGGAGAAAGAAGCTTTCTTGAGTGTGCTGAATTCGGGCATGAAAAGCAAACACCTGTCACCGCCCGGGTCCTACACTGTGCGTCACACTGAAACCGGCTGAC
>JALOSH010000211.1 GCA_025458545.1 Hydrogenophaga sp. | reverse complement strand
GCGACATGGCTTTCAACGCCATCACCCTGCCCCAGAACCCTGCGTGCGCCGTGTGTGGCCAGCCGCACGGCTGAGCATCCTTCAGGGGCTCTGGCGCGGCGGCAGCGGACAAGGCCCGTGCCGTTTGCGGAAAGCCCTGGGCGGCTCGGCATCAGCCCTGGAAAACAGACCCCGTCGTTCTGCACGCGCCTGGGCTTCCTGCTCGGCATAGACGCCCTCACTGTGGCGCCAGCGGTAAGACCAGGCATGGCCCTGCAATACCAGCCGTGTGCCGACGTCGGTGCCCTCATGACTCAAACGCACCAGGGCGCGCCCATAGTCGTCGCGGCTGCGCTCCTGCACCGTCACCACCCGATCCAGCACACGCGCTGCCAGGGCGTCGCGCGAGGCGGCGCCCCCTTCCTGGCAGATCTCAGGCGCGTCCAGCCCGTCCAGGCGCAGCTTGCGGTAGCGCCCGCCAGCGATCGGCTTCACCCAAAGCGTGTCACCATCGAACACGCGCGTGACACGGGCCTCGTAGACATGGCTCGGCTGTGTGGCGCCGGGTGCGCGGGTCTGGGCGGGCGATATCGACACCCAACCCATGCCCAACGTCAACAACACGGGCCCGAGCACACCCAAAGGTGCTTTTGCATGACCCCTGCGAACGTTGGCGGGCGGGACACAACACCGACGGTTGGGCCCAGACTCGGCCATACCCAGCAGTGTCTGACAGGGCGAGGGATTCAGGGGAACGTCCAGTCGCTGGGTTCCACCAGGTCAAAGGCTTCGTGGTAGCGCAACAGGCCCATGGGGATCAGCCGCTCGAAGGGTCGCACCAGGAAGCACCCGCGTGCCGCGCCTTCCAGATGCAGCGCTGGCGTGGACCGAAATCCGAAGCGCCCGAAATACGCTGGCTCACCCAGCACCACACAACCGGCAGCGCCCTGTTGCCGCATGGTGCGCAGACCGTGCCACACCAGCGCCGTGCCCACCCCCAGGCCCTGCGCAGCCGGCGCCACCGACAGCGGACCCAGGCCATACCAACCGGGTGCACCGCCTGAGATCGTGACCGGCGAAAACGCCACATGCCCCACCACGTCGCCGTTCAGGTGCGCCACCAGAGACAAGGCCAACGCATCGGCCCGGCGCAAGGCCTCGATGATCTGCAGCTCGGTTTGACGGCTGTGCGGCTGCTCACGAAAAGCGGCCTCGGTGACACGGCCGATCGCCGCCACGTCTGCGGGCGATTCGGTCAGCAATTGAACATCGGTCTGCACGCTCGGCGGCATGGGCTTCTCCGGAAACTCGTGCGCAGCTTACGACGAACCGGCGGTGTTTGAAAAGCCTTCCAGGGCTTCCCACCAGCGGCTCGCGGGTTTTCCATCATGCACCCACAATCCAGCCTTCCAGCGGATCGCCAGCGGGCAGCCCGTAGCAAGGGTGACCTGCCCCATGCTGGTGCAAAGCCCAGGCCGCCTGCAGCAGGCAGAGCACCGCATCGAGTCGATCGCCGCTGGCGTCGTCGGCCAGCGCATCGCGCTGTGCGTGCGTGATCTTCAGGCGCATGGCGACCGCCTGAAGCAACGGCACCTGGCCGGCTTCGAGTGCATGGATCAGGGTCTTGCGCGCGATCAGGCGCTCGGGGGTCTGTCTGGCCTTGTCGTCGCTCTTGTAGCTGGCGGATCCGAGCACGCTGCGCGCGAGCAGTCCGGGGTAAGCCTCCAGCGCCACGCGCTCCGGATCACCGGGATGCAAACCGGGGAAAAAGACCCCGGCCGCCAGCAGCCGCGGCACACCGGCATGCAGCATGAAGGCCACGGGCGGGTTGACCCATTTCATGCTGGGGCTGGACCCCGCTGGGCGGTCGGTGGCCCGGTGCGCAAACTTGCCACCCACGGGGCGCGCCCGGCAAAAACCGGCAAAGGCATCGCGGATGTTTTCTCGGCTCAGGCTGGCGTAGTGGTGCATGCACGCGGCCCATTCCAACGGCCAACCCAGCGTGGTGACCAGCTCGCGCGGGAGACCAAAAGGCAAATCGAAGCCACCGACCCAGGGGCCCGGCGCCAGCAAACGCGCGCCCCATGCGTCGAGGGACTCAAAGCTTTCCATGCCATCGAGCACCACACGACCGCGGTCCATGTGCCCGACCGCGAGGACGATGGGTTTGCGGCGAGACGGAGCGCTGCTGAAATCGCAGCCCAGCAAGGTGGTCACAGCCACCGCCGAAGGTCAAGAGACGGCTTGGTTATCGTGCAGTCGCCGCGTGTCACAAGCGCCCACCACCAGACGGCGCTCGGGGACACCACCTTCAGGCGCGACCGATGATGGCGGCCGTGGCCATCAACTCTTCGAGCAAAGCCAACGACACCTTGCCCGAGACGCCATACGGATCGAACTCGGGTCGCTCGGAGTACTTCAGCACGATGGAGGTGTTGAGCTTGGAGAGGTTCACCTGGCCCATGGTCCAGCCACCAAAGCGGCGTTCCGTGATCTCTTCGTAGTGGAGCAGCACCACGTCGGTGTGGCGCTTGTCGGCAGCGATGTGGTTGTACAGCGTGTTGACCGCGTTGCGACCGCCTTCGATGGCCTGCAGGAACACACCCCCGCCGTAGCAGAGCACGCCCGTGATGCCATTGCCTATGTTGTGCGAACGGGACGTTTCCAGGATCGAATCGATGGTCTTGGCCGAATCCGTGTCGACCGCTCGGCTGACATAAAGCAGACGTACCAGCATGGTGTGATGTTCTCTGTTAACGGGGAATGAGGGAGAGGAATTCGCGGCGCAGGTTCGGGTCTTTCAGGAACACGCCACGCATGACCGAGTTGATCATCTTGCTGTCCATGTCCTTGACGCCGCGCCAGGCCATGCAGTAGTGGCTCGCTTCCATCACGATGGCCAGGCCATCGGGCTGGGTCTTTTCCTGGATCAGATCGGCCAGTTGCACCACGGCCTCTTCCTGGATCTGCGGGCGACCCATGATCCATTCGGCCAGGCGGGCGTACTTCGACAGACCGATCACGTTGGTGTGCTCGTTGGGCATCACGCCGATCCAGATCTTGCCGATGACCGGACAGAAGTGGTGGCTGCAGGCGCTGCGGACCGTGATCGGGCCGACGATCATCAGCTCGTTCAGGTGTTCGGCATTGGGGAATTCGGTGACCGCCGGCCCCTTGACGTAGCGGCCGTTGAACACCTCCCGGATGTACATCTTGGCCACCCGGCGTGCGGTGTCTCCGGTGTTGTGGTCGTGCTCCAGGTCGATCACCAGGCTGTCGAGCACACCCTTCATCTTGTCGGCCACCTCGTCGAGCAGCAGATCGAGTTCACCCGGCTGGATGAATTCGGCGATGTTGTCGTTGGAGTGGAACCGCTGGCGCGCCGCCTGGATGCGCTCGCGGATTTTGACCGAGACGGGCACGCCCTGATCGTCGGCGGAAAGGTCGGTGGAGGTCATATCAAGATCTGGATTCATGGCTGCGTGCCATGCTAACACCGGCCCTGTAAGCCAGAAATACCAAGCGCGCTTCTGAGGTTTTGCAGTCTGTGGCTTGACCCGCCTCAGTAGCGGTGGCCGGTGATGAACAGCAACGCGCGCATCACACCAAAAGCCACGCGGTCCAAAGCGCGCTGCACCCAGGAGCGCCGACCCAGCGTGGCGGCATCGAGCGCCTCGCATTCGTGGGTCAGCAGCGCCTCCAGCCGCTCGTGCAGCAACACGGCAAAACGGCGGTCGGTCGTCATCACGTTGGCCTCGCGCGCCAGCAGCAAGGACAGCGGGTCGAGGTTGGTCGAACCCACGGTGGCCCAGCGGCGGTCGATCGCCGCCACCTTGGCGTGCAAGGCGCTGGGGGCGTACTCGTGGATCTCAATGCCCGCGTCCAGCAGTTGCTGATAGACCGGGCGCGCCGCGTGGTACTGCATGAAGTTCTCGTACCTGCCCTGCGACAACAGCCGCACCCGCACGCCGCGTCGCACCGCCACCAGGAGCGCCCGGCGCAGCTTGCGTCCCGGGATGAAATACGCATTGGCAATCACGATGTCTTCCCGCGCCTCGCCGATCGCTTTGAGGTAGGCGCGCTCGATGTCGTGTCGATGGGTGAGGTTGTCGCGCAGCAGCAGCGACGCGCGCGCGCCGTCCACCCCCATCGGTCCATCCGTCGCCGACTCGCGCGACCCCGTTTCGGCATCGCTGTTGACGCGGCCGCTCCAGCTGCCCAGTCCGGTGCGCAGTTCGATCTTGTCCAGCATGCGCGAGAAATCGCCCACCGGGTTGTTGGCGCGCAAGGCTTCCCAGGCCGCCTTGAACTCGCGCTGGCGTGCACTGCGCACCGCCTGCAGCCGCCACCAGAGCTGCTCCATGGTGTCCACCATCTCGGCCACCAGAGGTCCGGCCACGCGCAGCGAGAAGTCCAGTCGCGGCACGGTCAGCTTGCCCAGGGCCACATCGTCGAGGTCGTCGATGATGTTGATGCCGCCGCAAAAGCCGATGGTGCCGTCGACCACACACAGTTTTCGGTGCAGGCGGCGCCAGCGGCTGGGGATCAACAACCCAAGACGACCCAACGGCGCGTAGACCCGCCACTGCACGCCGGCCGCGTCAAAGCGTTTTGCACCCCTCGCTGCGCCGCGCGCTCAAGCGCATGGGCCACGCTCAACGCCGATCCGGCGAATTCGAAGATATAGGTTTCGAGGTGCACCACCGAACGTGCCGCGTCCATGGCTTCCACCAGCGCCGGGAACAGGTCCACCCCGCCCTGCAGCAACAACAGCTGGTGACCGCTGCGCAGGCCACCGGCACCGGGGCGAGCGGCTTCGGCAGGTTCGACGCGGGCGAAGTGGTTCACAGCTCCAGCTCGGCGATCAGCGGCAAGTGGTCGGACATGCGTGCCCAGGCGCGGCCATGCGGCACGTGGGCGGACACCGGCCTCAGGCCGCGCACAAAAATGCGGTCCAGGTGCAGCAGCGGCAAGCGCGAGGGGTAGGTCGGCAGGCGGATACCGTCGAAGGTGCGCAGGTCCAGGTCGGCCATGGGCTTGAGCAGCTGCGCGCCCCAGTCGTTGAAGTCCCCGGCCACGATCAGCGGCGCGTTCTCAGGCAGCTCGCGGGCGATGTACTCGCCCAGCCGCTGCACCTGGCGCGTGCGGCTGGCGTGGATCAATCCCAAATGGACCACGACCACATGCACCGCCACGCCGTCCACCAGCAGCTCTGCGTGCAGCAGACCCCGCTGTTCAAAGCGGTGATCGGACACGTCGGCGTGCCCGGTGCCCAGCACCGGCCAGCGCGACAGCAGGGCGTTGCCGTGTTCACCGTGGCGGGTGATCGCGTTGGTGCGGTACACCGCCTCATAGCCTTCGGGCGACAGGTAGCCTGCCTGGTCCAGATCGGGCCAGCGGGTGAAGTGTTTTTCGAGCTGGCGGTTGTGACGCCGAACCTCCTGCAGGCAGACGATGTCGGCATCGAACTGCTCCACCGCATGGCCCAGGTTGTGGATCTCCAGCCGACGCGCCGGCCCCAGGCCCTGCACGCCTTTGTGGATGTTGTAGGTGGCAACCCGAACAATGCTCATGGGCAAATCATGCCACCAAGCGCATCAGCCGATCGATGTGCAGCGGCCCAGGCGAGGCAGCCAGGAAATGGCCTCGGCATTGGACGATGAAAAGCACCGGTCCATCGCTTCGGGCCACGGCAGCCAGGCCTGTGCGTAGTGCTCGCGCGGGCTCAGCCGCACCGGCATGGCCTGCGGAATGCACAGTCCAAACACCCGCTCGGTGTTCTGCACCACCCCCGGCGCGTAGCGGTGCCTCCACTGCGGGTAAATCTCGTACACGTTCTCCAAGCCCCAGTCGGTCAGCAGATGCCCTGGCGATCCGGTGTCGATGCCGGTTTCTTCGGCCACCTCGCGCGCGGCGGCTTGCACAAACGGTTCGTCTTCCTGGTCCAGCGAACCGGTGACGGACTGCCAGAACCCCGGCGCATCGGCGCGCTCGATCAGCAACACCTCAAACGCCGGGGTGTGGATCACCACCAGCACGGAACGGGGAATCTTGAACGGGCGGCCCGAGGTCAAGACAGTCTCACAGCCATCGCTGGGCCAATCGCTGCCACAGCCGCCAGGCCGTCCAGGCGCCCGAGCCCAGACGCAGCAGCCGTGTCGGCTTTCGAACCACCCAGACCACGCCCACCGTCAGCACCGGGAAGAGCACAGCGGTTGGGCGGGATCGCACCCAGACCCAAGCATCCTGTGCACGGTCGGCCCAGGTGAACGCTGGCTCGAAAACGCGCAGGTCTGTGCTCAGCTGGTCGCGCAGCCGCTGGGAACGCAGCACCAGGGCTTGCCGCCGCTGCGCGAGTGCTGGCTGGGATCGCGCCATGGGCTCAGGACCGCAGTTGCTCGCGGTCCTGCCGCAACTCCGCCAGGCTGCTGGCGAAAAGCGTCGAGCCGCGGCGCACGCGCTGGTAGGCCATCCAGGTGGAGATACCACCCAGGGTGAGAAAAACCGTGGCGAACACCGCCAGCGCCAGCAGGCGTTGTGTGTCCCACAAGGCGACCGTGATGAAGAAGGCCAGAAAGCCCACACCCATCGCCAGCAAGAGCACCGCTGCCACGCCCCACAGCAACAGGCCGACCACCCGAACAACCTCTTCCTGCGCTTCGACAACGAGCAACTCCAGGCGCACCTGCAACAGTGTCAGCACCGTGCCGGCGAACCCCTTGAGCGAAGCGCTCAGGCGCGTGGGCGGCGGCTGGTTCATACCGATCAGCGCCGACCGATCAGCAGCCCGATCACCAGGCCCACCCCCACCGCGGCACCAATGGCTGGCCAGGGGTGCTCGTGCACGTAGTCGTCGGTGGCGCGCGCCACCTCTTTGGTTTTGACCTTGACCTTGTCTTCCAGGTCGCCCAGCTTGTGCCGCGCGTCCATGAGGTTGCCGCGAATCCGCTCGCGCATCTCCACCAACTTGCCTTCGGTCTGGCCCGCCGTGGCGTGCAGCAACTCCTCGGCGTCCGAGATCACGCGCTGCAAGTCGCGCACCAGTTTTTCCTTGCTGACCTGGGTATCGGTGGCGGCATCGTTCATGGCATTTCTCCTGGTAAACGGTTGACGAGGCGTCTCATACAAGACCATCAACTGACCGCATGCCCGCCCAGATAGTTCCCAAACCCAACCGCACGAGGACCGCATGCCCGTCCCCGGCGGGGCACGCTCAGGCCGTCTTGGCCAGGTCCACGTTGCGCAGGCGAATGTGCAGCTCGCGCAGTTGCTTCTCGTCCACCAGGCTCGGCGCTTGGGTCAGCAGACACTGGGCGCGCTGGGTCTTGGGGAAGGCGATCACGTCGCGGATCGACTCGGCACCGGTCATCAGCGTGACGATGCGGTCCAGGCCAAAGGCCAGGCCACCGTGCGGCGGCGCGCCGTACTGCAGCGCGTCCAGCAGGAAACCGAACTTGATTTGCGCTTCTTCGGGTGTGATCTTGAGTGCGTCAAACACCTTCTGCTGCACGGCCGCGGTGTGGATACGGACCGAGCCACCGCCGATTTCCCAACCGTTGAGCACCATGTCGTAGCCCTTGGCGATGCACTTCTCGGGCGCGGTGACCATCCAGTCTTCGTGGCCGTCTTTCGGCGCCGTGAAGGGGTGGTGCACGGCGGTCCAGCGGTCGGCTTCTTCGTCGTGCTCGAACATCGGGAAGTCCACCACCCACATCGGGGCCCAGCGGTCTTCGAACAGGCCGTTCTTCTTGCCCAGGGCGCTGTGGCCGATCTTCAGGCGCAGCGCGCCGATGGCGTCGTTGACGATCTTGGCCTTGTCGGCACCGAAGAACAGGATGTCGCCGTCCTGCGCACCGCTGCGCTTGAGGATTTCATTCAGCGCCGTGTCGTGGATGTTCTTCACGATCGGGCTCTGCAAGCCATCGCGGCCTTTGGCCAGCTCGTTGACCTTGATCCAGGCCAAGCCCTTGGCACCGTAGATTTTGACGAACTCGGTGTAGGCGTCGATCTCGCTGCGAGGCATCTCGGCGCCGCCGCGCACGCACAGCGCGACCACACGGCCGCCCTTCATCTGCGCCGGGGCGCTGAAGACCTTGAAGTCCACGTCGGCCATGACGTCGGTGAGTTCGGTGAACTCCATCTTCACGCGCAGGTCGGGCTTGTCGGAACCGAAGCGCTGCATGGCTTCGCTGTAGGCCATGACCGGGAACTCGCCCAGGTCCACGTTCAGCGTGTTCTGGAACACCGTCTTGATCATGCCCTGGAACATGTCGCGGATGTCTTGCTCGGTCAGGAACGAGGTCTCAATGTCGATCTGGGTGAACTCGGGCTGGCGGTCGGCACGCAGGTCTTCGTCGCGGAAGCACTTGGTGATCTGGTAGTAGCGGTCGTAGCCGGCCACCATCAGCAGCTGCTTGAACAGCTGAGGGCTTTGTGGAAGCGCGAAGAAATGGCCGTCGTGCACGCGGCTGGGCACCAGATAGTCGCGCGCGCC